>NZ_FR895056.1:14125-16418 GCF_000434655.1 Clostridium sp. CAG:43
CAGATCTGTTCCGGAAGAAAATGCATCTTTAATCATATTCTTATTTCAAAGAAACTCCCTTAACCGTGTTCTCATCCGATTCTTTCCATACACAGCACAAACGAGACACTTTGCATCCCTGTTTTATCAGGGATTGCAGTTCTTACATGGTTCATATCCATCTGCAATCACTTCATCGCGCGTACCGGTAAATTCCTGCCGGTTTGCCGCCTTCATCTGGGTGACAGATGTGCAGCTTGGAAGATGAAATTTTTTCGAGTTGGTATTGAGAATGTAGGTCTGAACCGTCGCGCTGCTTCCAGAGGATCCAGCGCCGCCTCCCGACGAACCAGCTGCTCCCGATCCAGCCGATTGATTCTGGCTGCTGCCATTTCCAGCCGTTCCCTGTCCGGCTGTGCTTCCCGCACTTCCAGAACCG
The DNA here is from genome assembly GCF_000434655.1 of Clostridium sp. CAG:43. NCBI lineage: Bacteria > Bacillati > Bacillota > Clostridia > Eubacteriales > Clostridiaceae > Clostridium > Clostridium sp. CAG:43. Next base: position 14,544 of record NZ_FR895056.1, read on the forward strand.
TCCGCCCAGCTTTCTCCTGTCGCATAATCGATCGCAATACCCGGCTGGACATTATAGACGTACACGCAGAATAGCACTCCCTCGCCCTGATCCTCGACGGATTCCGCCTCCATCAGGACGCCGGAGGCAACCAGATTATTGCCCTCAAAAACCGGTGTCACGCGGTACATGACATGGTTTCCGGTTTCTTTCACGTAATCGGCTGTCAGATTTTCAAATGGCAGCATTCCCTGTACGTTCAGATAGCGGGTTCCGGTAATCAGGTTTTTGACATTGGCATTCTCCGCCGTGAGCTGGTAGCCGATCAGATGACAGCGGTTATAGAGATACTTTCCATCCACATTGTCATACTTCGCCGTATGCCAGCCCGTCGGCTTGACTTCCCCGATCGAGCCGCGCTTCTCCGTCGGCATCGTGTCCTGAGAAACCGAAGCATATGCCACGCCGCAGCGCCCCAGGCTGTCCAGATCACTGTAACTCTCAAATGATACATCCGTCAGATCCGCATCGGTAAAATACGGCACATTTCCATTGACTGCCACATACGGCTGACCGGAATATGCCGGTACATCCGCCAGATTAAATGACGTTCCCGAAGCAGAAGATACACGGTTTCCACCATTTTCTGACGATGACACCGCCTGCGAATCTCCGTCCGCACTTTCCGCCTGATTTTCCTCCGCGCTGACACTTCCGTTTCCATTCAGACTTCCCTCTGGAATCTCCTGCGCGCACGCTGAAACAGACAGCATCGCCGCTGCAGCCAGCCCCAGAAGCCACATTTTCAATTTTCTCATATGAATTTCTGCCTTTCCGTTTAAGCCTATCCCTTTCAGAGCCCTGTAGATTTGCGCGTTCTGGCGCCTGATTTTCAGGTGCAGAACCGGCTCTTTTTTATATTTGACTTGTTTTTTATGTCTTTCTTACTCTTTTATATTGTACTTACTTTTTATGCATATTTTTTACCTGCGCACATATCGCTCTTCTGTAATTTTCTCATGCGAGGAACCCGCATATTCCTGCGTTTCTGCCAGCTTCCAGCTGCCCAGATCCATCTTAAAATACATATCTGCCGGATAATCCCGGTTCCAATGACAAAGAATCACTTCTTCGATCCGGCTCTCATACGGAACAACATCCTTGTCCTCGACAAAACAGTACTCTCCCGGCCCCGCCTTTTCCAAAAATGCTTCATCTGCCTGAATCTGCCCCAACTGCCCAGATTGCCCCAGTTGCCCGGATTGTTCCTGTTCTTTCGGCATATTTCCATTCACCTGTAAAAACTGTTTCTGGCTGTATGCATTCATCCACAGTTTTTCCCCACCTGTCAGCTCCAGAATACGCTTTCTAAGCACGCGGTCCTGGCTCTGCCGTCTGTGATTGAACATCATGCCGTTCTGATTATCCACACATACAATTATCTTCATCTCTCTTTTTCTCCCTTTTTCTATCTGCTGTACGCTTCATGTTTCCCAAGGAATCAAAGCAAGCGTCAGCTCCTCCATCCAGGTCCGCAGATTGGGACGCCTGACTGCCAGCGTGTTGACAATCACCGATCGTACACGCACCGGCATCGTTTCTCCTTCTTTTACCAGCCTGCTCACATCGTTTATGACATAAAAATTGCCATTCTCATATCCCAGATACATCATCACATGTCCCGGAAAATATAGAAGTGTGCCTGGTTCTAATACTTTTAAAATCTGCTTTTTTTCTGAGCAGCGCCGCCCCGCCAGCTCTATTTTTCGAACTGGCATCTGCAACTGCCCGGTCGTATTGCGAGGCAGGATCCATCCAAAACAGCGGTACACTTCCCGGATATAGGAAGAACAATCCCGGCTTTCCAGCATTCCGCCCCAGCCGTAGCGGTCTCCC
>NZ_FR895056.1:16442-22148 GCF_000434655.1 Clostridium sp. CAG:43
CCAGACACTTGAACGCCTGTTTAATAATCTCCTCATTTGTCAAGCTCAAATATCCCACCGATACGTCCCGGCTCATCGGAATCAATCCTTTTTTCCGGAAGAAACTGCCATCCGGGGCGCGGCATGGAAGCCAGACGATGTAATTATTCCAAGACAGTCTGTTCTGTACCCTCTGTTCTGCCTGTGCTTCTGTTGTCTCTATTAGCGCTCCTGTCCCTTTTTTTCTGTTTGTTTCTATTGTTTCTTTTATCTCTGGGATTCCTTCTTCCACGCACAATTCCAACACCGTCCCCATCCGAAGCCGGTATGCACTGGTTCCCGGATAGACTGCACTTGCTTCCAGCCAGACCATATCCCCTGTCACTACTAACGGATGGATCGGAAATGCCGCCATCAGCCATTCCGCCCGGTTCCGACAGACTGCCACCGACTCTGACGATATCCAGCCCTCGCTGCATTCATTCCGGACATACAGATAACTCCCCTCCTGCACCGAACCCAAAATCAAAAGCGGTTCCCCGACCATACAGAGACAAAGTGCTGCCTCATCCCACTCCGGATCGGATGGATCCTCCTCATCGGCTAAAAAAGTCTCCATCGGAAACTGTTTGATCAACCCCTGTGAAGTCGCGATTCCATATTTGATATGAACATTTTTATCCACGGAATTTTGAGCATCACGCACAGTCCAATTTATCCCCTGTATCCCAAATGACAAGAAATTTCCACACCATTTATCATAAACAACTCTCTCTTCTTTGGCAAAGGCTTCATTTTTCAAATCATGCATTTCCGTTCCAGATGTCCGTAAAATTCGTGCATTCAAATTTTCAATTTCTTCCGGCGTCATTTTTACTGTTCCTGGCGCATTTCCTGTGTCAATCCAATGTTCTGCCTGGCATTGTTCCTTCGAAACATCTGGTGCGAATGATAAAAAAGACGATCTCATATGAACGGATCCAAAACAGCCTGCTTAATTTTCGTATCTTTTATATGATGCATCTTCCTTTTTTATACACAATAAGGAATCGGCAGCACCCTCAGCTGGCGTCTCGTCGTTTCCGAAATTTAGTAATTCTCCGCATGAACCTCGAAATAAGCCTGCGGATGCGCGCATACCGGACAAACTTCCGGTGCTTTCTCGCCTACTACGATATGACCGCAGTTGCGGCATTCCCATACCTTCACTTCGCTCTTCTTAAATACTTCCTGCGCTTCCACATTATGAAGCAGGGCACGGTAGCGCTCTTCATGATGTTTTTCGATCTCCGCTACCATACGGAATTTCACTGCCAGCTCCGGAAAGCCCTCTTCCTCAGCCGTCTTGGCAAATCCATCATACATATCTGTCCACTCATAGTTCTCACCGTCTGCAGCAGATGCCAGATTCTCTGCGGTATTTCCCAGACCGTCTAATTCCTTAAACCACATCTTTGCGTGTTCTTTCTCATTGTCTGCGGTCTTTAAAAAAAGGGCGGAAATCTGCTCAAATCCCTCTTTTTTTGCCTTGGATGCAAAATAGGTATATTTATTTCTCGCCTCTGATTCGCCGGAAAAAGCCTCCCTCAGGTTCTTTTCCGTCTGGGTTCCTGCATATTTGTTAGCCATTGCGTCGTCCTCCTTTTAATTGCATGAAAACAGATCATCTTTTCTTTTTATTATAGCACGATTGAATGTTTTTAATATGTTTTTCAAAAGCATTTTTTTCCAACATCCAGACAAAAACAGGGATATCAGACGTTCAAATCTGATATCCCCGTTCCTTTTCTAAATAGGAATCTACTACCTACCGCTTCCCCTACGCCTCATCAATCGCATGCCCGATATCATGGCGCATATATTTGTTAGCGAAATCGATCCACTCGGTCGCCTTGTATGCATTGGCGCGCGCCTCTTTCAGGTCTTTGCCCTTTGCAGTAACGCCCAGCACTCGACCGCCGTTTGTCACGATGTCGCCGTCCTCATCAAACTTCGTGCCCGCGTGGAATACATAGTATCCGTCTGCGTCCTTGAACTTCTCCAGGCCGTGAATCTTGAAGCCCTTTTCATATTTCACCGGGTAGCCGTCCGACGCCAGAACGACGCAGACTGCTGCATTATCCTCAAATTCAAGCTCAATCTGATTCAGGGTTCCGTCGATACATGCCTCAAAGACTTCCATGATATCATTCTTCATGCGCGGCAGGACAACCTGTGTCTCCGGATCGCCGAAACGAGCATTGTATTCCAGCACCTTCGGACCATCTGCGGTCAGCATCAGACCGAAGAAAATGATGCCCTTGAAGGTACGTCCTTCCTTCTTCATCGCATCAACCGACGGCTGATAGATGTACTTTTTACAGAATTCATCTACTTCTTTTGTGTAGAACGGGCTTGGTGAGAAGGTTCCCATACCGCCTGTATTTAAGCCCTGATCGCCGTCCAGCGCCCGCTTGTGGTCCTGGGAGGAGGTCATAATGCGGATCGTATCGCCATCGACGAAGGAAAGAACCGAAACCTCGCGTCCTGTCATGAACTCCTCGATGACCATCTGATTACCGGCAGAACCAAACTTCTTGTCCTCCATGATCTCCTTGACGCCTGCCTGTGCTTCTTCCAGCGTATTACAGATCAGAACACCTTTTCCAAGTGCCAGACCATCTGCTTTCAAAACGATCGGCATCTTAGCGGTCTGTAAGTATTCCAGCGCCTTGTGTGGATCGGTAAAAGTCTCATAGGCTGCGGTCGGAATGTTGTATTTCTTCATCAGATCCTTGGAAAATGCCTTCGATCCTTCCAGAATCGCCGCATTTTTTCTCGGTCCAAATACACGCAGTCCCTGTGCCTCGAACACATCCACGATACCGCCAACCAGCGGATCGTCCATGCCGATCACGGTCAGGTCAACCTCATGCTCTTTTGCAAATGCCGCCAGCTTATCAAATTCCATCGCACTGATCGGCACACACTCTGCATACTCTGCAATTCCCGCATTGCCCGGTGCACAATAAATTTTATCTACCTTCGGACTCTGAGCTACTTTCCATGCGATCGCATGCTCACGTCCGCCGCTGCCAACGATTAAAACTTTCATGTTCTTCTCCTTATATTCTTCCGTTTGCAATCGCATTGATCGCCTGCGGAAGCAGTACCCACTCTGCCTGTTCCATCACGCGCTGCTGCAGCGTCTTCGGCGTATCATCCGGCTGCACCTCTACGGCTTTCTGGAAGAGGATCGGACCGGTATCGGTTCCCTCATCCACATAGTGAACCGTCGCGCCCGTCACCTTGACGCCGCGCGCCAGCGCCGCCTCATGCACCTTCAGTCCGTAATAGCCGACGCCGCAGAATGACGGAATCAGGGACGGATGGATATTGATAATTTTATTTCTGTATGCCTCGATCATCGCCGCCGGAATCTTCACAAGGAATCCAGCCAGAACGATGAGATCCGGCTTACATGCCTTGATGGTCTCCAAAAGCGCCTCATTGAACGCATCGCGTGTTTCATACGCCTTCGGAGTCACAACAAATGCTGGGACACCGTGGTTTTTCGCGCGCTCAATCGCATAAGCGCCCTCATTGTTGCTGATAACCGCCACAACTTCTGCGTTCGTGATCTTGCCGTTATCAACCGCATCCAGGATTGCCTGCAGATTTGTACCGCCGCCAGACACCATTACAACGACTCTTAGCATAATGTTACTCCCTTTTCTCCTGCCTCAATGGAACCGATGATGTACGGTGTATCGCCAGCGGACTTCATTGCCTCCATCGCTCGCTCTGCATCAGCCGCATCGACTGCTACGACCATGCCAATACCCATATTGTAGGTATTGTACATCATGTGCTCCTCGATATCGCCTTTCTTCGCCAGCATACCGAAGATCGGCGGAATCTGATAGCTGTCTTTCTTGATGACTGCGCGGACGCCGTCTTTCAGCATACGCGGAACATTCTCATAGAAGCCGCCGCCTGTGATATGGCTGCACGCTTTCACAGTCACGCCCGCATTCTTCACTGCTTTCAGCGCCTTTACATAGATACGGGTCGGTGCCAGAAGTGCCTCGCCAAGCGTGGTTCCTAACTCCTCATAGTAGGTCTCCAGTCCCTCTTTGTTGAGTTCCTTCTCAAATACCTTGCGGACCAGGGAAAAACCATTGCTGTGAACGCCGGTGGATGCCATACCGATCAATACATCACCCGGTTTCAGGTTTTCGCCGGTAATCATGTCTTTTTTATCAACCACGCCGACAGCAAAACCAGCCAGATCATAATCTTCCTCCGGCATCAGCCCCGGATGCTCAGCTGTCTCGCCGCCGATCAGAGCTGCCTCCGACTGTAAGCAGCCTTCTGCAACGCCTTTTACGATATCCGCGATCTTTTCCGGATAGTTCTTGCCGCAGGCAATATAGTCCAGGAAAAACAGCGGCTCGCCGCCTGCACATGCAATGTCGTTGACACACATCGCAACCGCGTCGATACCGATCGTGTCATGCTTGTCCATGATGATCGCCAGTTTTACCTTGGTACCACAGCCGTCCGTACCAGATAAGAGAACCGGATCTTCCATCTCTTTAATCTTTGCCAGGGAGAATGCACCGGCAAAGCCGCCCAGACCTCCCAGCACTTCCTCACGCATCGTTTTCTTTACATGCTCTTTCATCAGTTCTACCGACTTATAACCAGCCTCAATATCTACTCCGGAATTCTTGTAATCCATGGTTTTCCTCCGTATGTCCTTGTTTATATTTTTAATATTTATTTCTGTGCCAGATACTCTTTATGTCCCAGTTTCTGTAATTTCTCATCCTTACCGACCACTTCGTTCTTCATCTCCTCAGAGTATGCTTTTAATTTTGCTAAAAGCTCCGGATCGGAAGTTGCCAGAATCTTAGCTGCCAGAATACCCGCATTCTTGCCGCCGTTGATCGCTACCGTCGCAACCGGAATACCGGACGGCATCTGTACGATCGAATACAGAGAATCAACTCCGCCTAAATCCGAGGTTTTCATCGGAATACCGATCACCGGCATCGGAAACAGTGCCGCGCACATACCCGGCAGATGCGCTGCCTTACCAGCACCTGCAATGATAACCTTAAAGCCTTTCTCCTCAGCGGATTTTGCATAGTTAAAAAAGATGTCTGGCTCACGGTGTGCAGAAATGATTGTCATTTCATAATCAATCCCCATCTTGTCCAGAAAATCTGCTGCCTGTGCCATGATCGGCATGTCCGAATCGCTTCCCATTACAATTCCTACTTTTGCCATCGTTCATTCTCCTTTTCTCTGCATTGTATTTATTAGTTCTACTTATAAGTAATTTGAATAAAAACAGCCTTACTTATTAGTAATGATACTAGGTTTTTGATCGCAAGTCAATAGGGTTTCGAGAATCCTTCAAAAAATACTATGAGATTGCAGCCTCCTTGCTTTTATGTTATCCTTATTGGCATCACAATGATTACAAAGAGGTTCCCTAAATGAAACGGACATTATCATACACTATTACGAATAAAAACAAAGCTGACACCATCGGCGCCTTCCTCCACGATGCCGGATATTCCCGCCGCATCCTCATCGAGCTCAAACAGAACCCTGAGCAGATCTGCCTGAACGGAACACCGTCCTGGCTGAACACACCGCTTCAGATCGGAGACACCCTGATGCTCTTTCTCCCGGACGAACCCGTTTCTTCAGATATTCTTCCGGTCAATCTTCCGA
>NZ_FR895056.1:22183-25206 GCF_000434655.1 Clostridium sp. CAG:43
ATGAAGACGAAGATCTCATAATACTCAACAAAGCCACCGGAATGCCTGTCCACCCGTCCCAGGGACACCATGAAAATACGCTGGCAAACGCCCTCGCGTACCGGTTTGCCTCGCGCGGCGAACATTTCGTGTTCCGTGCCGTGAACCGCTTAGACCGCGACACCACCGGTCTTCTGCTGATCGCCAAACATAAAATAAGCGGCGCATTTCTCTCCGCCATGACTGCAAAAAAAGAGATACGCCGCGAATATCTCGCGATTGTTGCCGGTAAACCAGAAGAATCCGGCACCATCGATCTGCCAATCGCCCGAAAAGATGGTTCCACCATCGAACGCTGCATCGATATGGATCATGGGGAACACGCCGTCACCCATTACCGGTGTCTCGATTACCGGGACGATCTCGGCTGCTCCCTCGTCCGGCTTCGCCTGGAAACGGGGCGCACCCACCAGATCCGGGTCCACATGAAAGCCATCGGGCACCCGCTTTTAGGGGATTTTCTATACAACCCGGATTACCGCTTCATCGGACGGCAGGCGCTTCACTCCTATACGGTGGCATTCCGGCATCCGATCACTGGGGAAGCAATGGAGTTTACGGCTCCGATGCCGGAGGATTTTTCCTTCTTCTATTAATACTGCTTCCGCAGTCCCTTCGGATAATGGTTTTTCAGCGTCCCGCCGCTCTTCTTGCCCCATCCGAGCGAATACCCGTCCACACTCACAAGGCACCAGCCTTTTCCGGCGTCTTCCTCAGAAAGCTGGATCGTCTCGCCGCGCAGGTATGCCGCCGTCTCCGGCGCGTCGGCAGACAGGTTCACGTTCTGTTTTACCTCCGATGGATGCAGGGCAAGTGCCAGCGCGTGGGACGGCTCAAAACGGTTTTTCTTAAATTCTCCCATCTGAAGCCCCGGGCGAAGCACCCGCAGCCCCTTAAAATCGACCATATTCTCCGGCGTCCGATAAAGCTGGTCGCCAAACATCGTCATCGTACTGTCCGCTGTCCATTTCTTCGGCTCAATAAATATCTCTTTGCAGAAATCCTCATAGACTGCCAGAAGCTTCTTGTCCTTCATCGAAGCCGGATATTTACGCTTCACGCTCTCCGGCTCGCCCGTTTTTCGAAGAAGTGCCGCATAATGGCCTTCTCCCTCGGTCCGGTGCGGCCAGATACGGACCGTTTTCTCGATTCCATCCGTCACGCCCGCCCCCCAGGCTGGAACGCCGTGCGAAAGTCCCGGATAGTCCGGCGTTTCCTCTAGCGCAAACTCTGGATGTGCCTCTAAGAAACGTCCGATCGCCTGCTCGTCCTCCTCCGGCGCAAACGTACAAGTGGAGTACACCAGCCGTCCGCCCGGTTTCAGCATCATCGCCGCATTTTCAAGAATCTCCTGCTGCCGCCCAGCACAGCGACGCACATTCTCCGGGCTCCATTCCGTGACCGCCGTCTCATCCTTGCGGAACATTCCCTCGCCGGAACACGGTGCATCCACGATGATCCCATCAAAAAATGCCGGAAAATACTTCGTCAGCCGCCCTGAATCTTCATTTGTCACAACCGCATTCCGGATTCCCATGCGCTCGATATTCTGCGAGAGAATCTTTGCACGCGCCGGATGGATCTCATTGCTCACCAGAAGTCCTTCTCCGCCCAGTCTCGCCGCCGCCTGCGTCGATTTTCCGCCCGGTGCCGCACAGAGATCCAGAATCATTTCCCCCGGTTGCGGGTTTAAAAGCGAAGCCGCAATCATCGCGCTCGGCTCCTGAATATAGTAAACGCCCGCATCGTGGTACGGATGACGCCCCGGACGCTCCTCCGCCCCATAAGCGAATCCCTCCGCCGCCCACGCAACCGGATTCAGAGAAAATGGAGCCGTCTTAGCAAATTCCGCCGGATCCGTTTTCAGTCCGTTCACGCGCAGTCCCTGTGAGCGCTCCTTGTCGTAACTGGCGATAAACGCATCGTACTCCCTGCCGAGCATCTGTTTCATTCGTTCAGTAAATGCTGCTGGTAAATTTATCATGGTTTTGTATTATCCTTCTTAATCAAACATATACTTCATCTTTCCTAAATAATAATACTATTACATAAACAGCAATTCCGTCAACTATTTCTGCCTCTTCTTTCCAGTATCTTTTCCGCCCCATTTTCCCACACTATCCTCATGATTCGATGGATATTTACGTTCGTTCTCCTCCCATTTTTTAGTTTCTCACTCACACGCGGATGCAATCTGTTTTCTTCCAATTTTTCCAATATCAGCATCGCACTGCACCGACGCGGGGAATTTTTTCTCTGGTGCCTGCTCTGCGGCGGCTTTTTCTACTCCCAACTCTCCCTGTACCGCCCCCGCCAGGCAAAATGCTGCCTGCTTCTCCTCACTGCCGCTGCCCTGCTGCCCTATACCCCGAAGCACCTCCCAGTCTGTGCTATCCTTCACACGCTTCTGGCGCTGGCGGCTGCACTGTTATTTCTTTATAATCTGTTTTATTTAAGCTTGCAGCTCTATCTTTCGTCCCCAGCTCCTGCCCGTTATTCCCAAACACCCTCCAATACTGCCTTTTTCAGCAAATTGACTCACTCTTTGGATTCTCCTGCTGCCCGTGGGCGCCTCTGCCTCCTGCTTCTCTGGATTTCTTGTGTTTTCTGTCTGGACAGCTGGATTTTATCGGGAATCATCAACAGTGCCATGGAAATTTGCCTGACCTTAACCGCTGGCGCACTGTTCTGGCTGTTTTTCCCTTCACTACGCCTGGCATCGAATCATCCGCATTCCCTGTTGTAATTCTTGCAAAGCGTTTTTAAAACATCTCCTTATCAACAAAAAAGCCAGTTCTATATCTCTCTTAATACACCAAAGATATAAAAACTGGCTTTTTACCATTCTTAGATTTTTATACCTGCTCCCTCATTTTAAGCAGATATGGTATGTAAACTTCCCGACATACAGAGCCGGAAACTTCACCGAACGCCCACCTTAGTACACAATCTTGTACTCGCTGGAACCTTCTCCATTTACCACA
>NZ_FR895056.1:25280-34219 GCF_000434655.1 Clostridium sp. CAG:43
AATCTCGTCCTCTTTATGTCCCAGAGCTGCATATGCTTTCTTTGCTTCTGCCTCCAGCTTCTCGATAGAAATCTCAGCACCTGCGTACTGTACGTATGCAACTGTCTTTACTTCCTTTTTCTCAGCTGTCTTCTTTGCTGCAGTGGTTGTCTTTGTGGTTGTCTTTGTAGTTGTTTTCTTTACGGTCACGTCTGTCTCCTTTTTCTCTGCGGCTGCTGCCATCTCTTTCTTCTCTGCGAGGGCGGTCTCCTTCTTCTGTACCGGCGCTACGGCTGTCTCTTTCTTCTCTACATGTGCCAGTGCAGTTTCCTTTTTCGGAACGGATGCTACTGCCGTCTCTTTTTTCTCCACGGCTGCCACAGCTGTTTCCTTCTTTGCTACTTCCGCTACCGCTGTCTCTTTCTTTGCGACTGCTGCCACTGCCGTTTCTTTCTTCGCTACTTCAGCTACGGCTGTCTCTTTTCTCTCCACAACAGACGGAACCTTTTTCTCTTTCGTTGAAACAGATTTCTTTTCCGCTGTCTTGGCTAATGTTTTCTTTCTCGGAACCATATATCTCATCCTCCTTCTCTGCTTTCTCCACGACGTCTTCCGGCTCATGATTTTGCGCACACAGTTACGCAGCGCTTCTTTACCCGCAGCAATGCCTCATGTCCGGTTCATTCTCCACAGTCGAAGCGGGGACACCGCCCAATCACATCCTTGTCATTCTGCGGTATCCCCATATTTTTATTGTCTTATATTCAAGTTTCCCCAAGTTGTCTGTCCGTCCAAACTATCACATAAACGGTCTTTTCCTGTCCTTGATCCACCGTCAAGCACATCCTATCCCCGTTTCCGTAACCCTGTCTGAACTTTAACAAGTATACGGCAATTTCCTGCTTTTGTCAACAAAACCGCTCTTCCTACCGGATCGCTAAGTACAAATTATAAAATCCAGTTACACTGACGATTCCCACCATAATCGGCGTCAGGAATCGAATGCAGAACACCCAGAGTTTTCCCAGACGGAACTTCGTACCGTCCGCCTCGATCTCCGCAAGCAGATACTCCGGTTTCCATTTCCAGCCTACATAGTAGCACATCGTAAGTCCGCCGAGCGGCATCAGGATATTATCCGTTACCAGTCCAGCGAAATCAAAGACCGACTGATTCAGGATTGTGACATCACTCAAGACGCCGAAGGACAGCGCACTCGGAATGCCGAGCAGCGTGATCGCCGTACCAATCACAAGCGCCGCAGGCTTGCGTTCCCAGCCCAGCGAATCAATCGCAAAGGAGGCACAGACTTCCAGAAGTGCGATCGCACTCGTAACGGCTGCGAAAAAAACCAGCGCAAAAAACAGAATTGCGAAGAAAGTTCCCCCCGCAATATTCGCAAATACCATCGGCAGTGTACCGAAAATCAGTCCCGGTCCCTGTCCCGGCTCCAGACCGAAGGCAAATACTGCCGGAAAGATCGCGATACCCGCGAGAACCGCAATCACAGTATCCAGACCGCCGATGATCATACAGCTTTTTGGAATATTTTCCTTTCCACTCAGATAGCTTCCGTAAGTAATCGTGATACCCATGCAGAGACTCAGCGAATAAAACACCTGTCCCAGTGCCGCACTGACGGAGGAAAGCGTGAACGCCGAAAAATCCGGCTGGAAGATAAATAACAGTCCTTTCGAAGCTCCCGGAAGCGTCACGCTTCTGAAAATGATGACAAATAACAGAACCAGAAGCATCGGCATCATCAATTTGCTCGCTTTCTCAATGCCATTGATGCCAAAATAGCAGACAGCTATAGTCGCTGCCATAAATACAATATGCCAGATCACCGGCTCGCTGCTGCCAATAAAGGCGTCAAAATCCGGCGCTGCCGCCGTCGTCACATAGCTGGCAATATACTTTAAAATCCAGCCGCCGATGACGCTGTAATAACTCAAAATAATAAACGCCGCCAGTACGCCGAATATACCGACAATCCGTGCGTGCGGATGGATGTCCGCATATGCCTGCACCGGATCATGCCGCGTCTTCCGTCCCAGGGACATTTCCGTGATCATAACCGGCAGTCCGAGAAGAACGATAAAAAACAGATACGCAACCAGAAATGGAAATCCACCGTTCTTTCCCATCAGATATGGAAATTTCCACAGATTTCCCAATCCAATCGCCGCCCCAGCCGTTGCCATAATAAAGCCCAGCTTACTCGCCCATTGTTTGTTTTTGCTCATGTGTAGCCCTCTTAGTATTCTTTCATTTCATATTTGATATAACTTTGTGTTATAACGCAATATAGACTATTATATCGAATTTTAGGGACTATGTAAACCGTTTTTAAGTGGGAATCACGCGAAAAAAAGCCTGTCCCCCGGCACCTTTCCCGTGCCAGAAGACAAACTTTTCTCTATTTTTTAAATCAATTCATTTCCGGCAGCACACTCCCGGCATTCCAGAAAGCCACGCCGAATTTCCACTTTTTATCTTAGTCCTCGATCGTATCAATCAGGCTGTCATCATCAAAGTAATTGATCCGCATCGAAGCCTTCACATCGCGAAGCGTCTCAGCAGCCTTCGCCTCTGCTGCCTTGCTTCCCTCTTTCAGGATGTCAAATACATCCGGGATTCTCTTCTCCCATTCCTGGCGTCTCGCGCGAATCGGAGCCAGTTCAGCCTGCATGACGTTGTTTAAGAATTTCTTCACCTTCACATCGCCCAGACCACCTCTCTGGTAATGCGCTTTCAGCTCGTCCAGGTTCTGGTAATCCGGCAGAAACTCTGCAAAATACTCCGGACGGCAGAATGCATCCAGATAGATGAAGACCGGATTGCCCTCGACTTTACCCGGATCCTCGACACGCAGGTGATTTGGATCTGTAAACATGGACATGATCTTCTTCTTCACATCTGCTTCCGAATCAGAAAGGTAGATGCAGTTTCCAAGCGATTTGCTCATCTTTGCCTTTCCATCGATACCCGGCAGACGCAGACATGCCTTGTTGGACGGAAGCAGGATCTCCGGTTCCGTCAGAGTCTCGCCGTACACGCTGTTGAATTTGTGGACGATCTCCTTGCACTGCTCTAACATCGGCATCTGATCCTCTCCAACCGGAACGGTCGTCGCGCGGAATGCAGTGATATCCGCCGCCTGGCTAATCGGATAAGTAAAGAATCCAACTGGGATGCTTGCCTCAAAATTACGCATCTGAATCTCTGCTTTTACGGTAGGATTTCGCTGTACACGGGATACCGTAACCAGGTTCATATAGTAAAAAGTAAGCTCTGTCAGCTCCGGCACCATCGACTGGATAAAGATGGTGGATTTCTCCGGGTCAATTCCACAAGCCAGATAGTCCAGGGCAACCTGCAGAATATTTTTACGCACCTTTTCCGGATGATCTGCGTTATCTGTCAGCGCCTGTGCATCGGCAATCATAATATAGATCTCGTCGAATTTGCCGGAATTCTGAAGTCTCACTCTCTCGCTCAGAGAGCCAACATAATGTCCGACATGTAAGCGCCCGGTAGGACGATCGCCGGTTAAAATAATTTTCTTCATTCTATTTGTTTCCCCTTCCATGCTGGTGTTATTTCCTGAGAAATATTATATATCCTGGGGAGCGGACTGTCAACATTCCCCTTTCTGGCTGTCCTTCCAATCCAGAGCAGATGGACTAGCACATAGACGCAAAAAACGCCGAAACCTTTCGATTCCGACGTTTTGGACTTTTTTTGAAAATGAGAACTACTGTCCCATCTGCTTTGCAACTTCCTCTGCAAAGTTCTCTTCCTTCTTTTCGATACCTTCGCCAGTCTCGAAACGAACGAACTTCTTAACAGTGATCTTCGCACCATTCTCTTTAGCAACCTGAGCTACATACTGAGCTACGCTCTGCTTGCCATCCTCAGCCTTAACATATACCTGATCCAGAAGACAGATCTCTTTGAGCTCTTTCTTAATACGACCCATAACCATACCGTTGATGATCTTGTCGTTTGCATCCGGCTTTTCGTTCTTAGCTGCTACAGTCAGGATCTCTTTCTCTTTTGCGATGTAATCTGCATCTACTTCGCTGTCGTTGGTGTACAGCGGTTTCAGAGCTGCAGCCTGCATAGCTACGTTCTTAGCCATCTCTTTGATTGCATCGTTTACAACGTCAGTCTCAACGTCTACCAGAACGCCGATCTTGCCGCCTGCATGGATGTAGGAAGCAACGAAACCATTCTCCTCAGCTAACTGAGCAAAACGACGGATCTTCATGTTCTCGCCGATGATGGAGATCTGGGAAGACAGAGCCTCTGCAACTGTCAGGGACGGATCCTTTGCCCATTTTTCAGCCAGAAATGCGTCAATATCTGCTGCGCTTGTGTTCAGCGCCTGCTCAGCAACATCAGATACATAGTTCTGGAACTTCTCGTTCTTAGCTACGAAGTCTGTCTCTGCGTTTACTTCTACTACAACTGCCTTCTTTTCATCAGCGGTAACCTTAGTCATAACGATACCCTCTGCTGCAATACGGCCAGCTTTCTTAGTAGCGCCTGCAAGTCCTTTTTCTCTCAGGAACTCAACAGCTTTGTCCATGTCGCCATCTGTAGCTGCAAGAGCTTTCTTACAGTCCATCATACCAGCGCCTGTCATTTCACGTAACTCTTTTACCATTGCGGCTGTAACTGCCATCTTAAATCCCTCCGTGTATATAAATTCAGGTACACGTTCGTATACCCGCGCGGAGCACGCTTTTATGCGGAAAACCGCGGCGTGCTCCTGGTCTTTTGGTTTCAGTTTTTAATTTTGGGGTTAATTAAGCCTCTGTAGCCTCTGCTTCGCCCTCTGCTGCAGCTGCCTCAGCCTCGCCCTGCTTAGCTTCGATAACAGCGTCTGCCATTCTGGAAACGATCAGTTTTACGGCACGGATAGCATCATCGTTACCCGGGATTACATAATCCAGCTCTTCCGGATCACAGTTGGTATCGATGATACCGATCAGCGGAATACCCAGAGTATGAGCCTCCTGTACGCAGATTCTTTCCTTCTTCGGATCTACTACGAAGATAGCATCCGGGATCTTCTTCATATCTTTGATACCGCCCAGGTTCTTCTCCAGCTTCTCCCACTCTTTTTTCAGCTCGATAACTTCTTTCTTCGGCAGAACGTCGAAAGTTCCGTCCTCAGACATAGCCTCGATCTGTTTTAATCTAGCGATACGGCTCTGGATGGTTTTGAAGTTTGTCAGCATACCGCCTAACCATCTCTCATTTACATAAAACATACCACATCTCTCAGCCTCGGTCTTGATAGCGTCCTGAGCCTGCTTCTTTGTACCAACGAACAGGATTGTGCCGCCGTCTGCTGCGATATCGGATACTGCCTTGTAAGCCTCATCTACTTTACCTACAGATTTCTGAAGGTCGATGATGTGGATACCATTTCTCTCGGTGTAGATGTACGGAGCCATTTTCGGGTTCCATCTTCTGGTCTGGTGTCCAAAATGTACACCTGCTTCGAGTAACTGCTTCATTGAAATAACGCTCATGTTTCTTTCCTCCAATTTTGGTTTTTCTTCCGCCGTCTTCTCATGCTTTCCGCGGGGACTCATAATGAGCACCGTCCTGCGCAAATCCGACCGGCGTGAATTTTCAGCCTTTATACTATATCACAGGCAAGGTATACATGCAAGTGGAAATTAAAAAAATCACGCATTTTCCTTCATTTTTCTTCGTTTCTTGAATTTCTTCCAACAAGCATATACGGAATGATAATACAAAACCTTCAGTAAAAACTTTTAGCAATTCTATGTAAATTAAAATCGGGCTCCGAAAACCTCGGAACCCGCATAAATCCTAGAAATAAAAAAGAGCGCGAGACGGGACTCGAACCCGCGGCCTCGACCTTGGCAAGGTCGCGCTCCACCAACTGAGCCACTCGCGCATTTCTGAAGCATCGCTTCAACGAGTTATATAATATCATAGGTCGGTTGATTTGGCAAGCGTTTTTTTAAAAAAATCAAAAAATATAGTAAATTCATTACTGTTCACGGGTAGGCACGTTTGAAACCGGGAGAACCGTATGAAACCGATCAAGTTTTCATATTTTCCACTGGATGTGTTCCCACGGTCTGCACAAACCCGATGATCTGTCCGGACAGGAGTACCGTGAGGATGGAATATACCATGCGGTTTAACGGAATGTAGCTCAGTGAAAGCACCAGTACAGCAAAATCGGACAGGAGGTAGATCCACTGGATTTTGATGTGCGTCACGTGGGAAAGGCTCATCGCAAGCGCATCGTCTCCGCCCGGGGCACCGCCGATCCGCACGCAGAGCCCGGCACCGACGCCGACGAAGACCGCGCCGAGCAGGGATGCGGCAAGCGGCATATCGGCAAGCTGCGGCCACAGGGGCGGAAACTGCTCACAGATGCGGTAAGACAGGGAGAAGCTGGCGCTGGAAAGAATGGAGTAGGCGATGAACTGCCGCCCCAGAAGTTTCCATCCCATCGCGTAGCAGGCGAGGTTCATGATGAAGCCGGACACGGATGGGGAGATATGGAACCAGTGATCAAGCAGAAGCGTCATTCCTAAGACACCGCCCTCGGTGACACCGGAAAAGGAATGGACATGGTACAGGCCAAATGCCAGAAATGCACTTCCAAACAGTGCAATCAGGCAGGAGTTTAGTTTTAAATCGAGGAAATGGAATAATTTCAGCAAAATAACAGGCTCCTTGTGAATAATTTACATGTAAGTAAAGGTTTTTCTATTCTAGTATGGAAACGGATTTGTGTCAAGATGGGCGGACTCTCTGCAGAAATGATGCAAAACGGGAGAAAGCAAAAAAAATATGTGGTTTTACGGTTTCCATGAGCGTGAACAGCAGCCGTGTGAAATGTGAAAACGAAAAAATCAGGGGGGATTCATAGACAAAAAAGTGGGATGTGCGTATACTGGAAGATAGGAAGACGGAAAGGGGAATGAAAACATGGTAGAAAATCATCCGGACATCCGGAAGCAGGAATACCGCGGAATTGCCTGTCTGGTGCTGTCTGCGTTCTGTTTTGCGCTGATGAGTATGTTTGTACATTTGGCGGGCGATCTGCCGTCGATGCAGAAGAGTTTTTTCCGCAATCTTGTGGCGGCGCTGTCAGCGGTTGTTTTGCTTTTGCGGGCGGGAGAGCCGTTTCGTATCCGCAGGGAAAATCTGCCGTATTTTCTGATGCGGTCAATTTTCGGCACGATGGGAGTGCTGTGTAACTTTTATGCGGTGGATCATCTGGTGCTGGCGGACGCATCGATTCTAAATAAAATGTCGCCGTTTTTTACAGTGCTGTTCAGCTGGCTGATCTTAAAGGAAAAAGTTATGCCAATTCAGCTTTCGCTGATCTTCGGTGCGTTTCTCGGCAGTATATTCGTGGTAAAGCCGACATTCTCCAATCTGGCACTTGTGCCGTCGCTGCTGGGCTTTTTCGGTGGCATCTGCGCGGGCGCGGCGTACACGATGGTGCGGAAACTGGGAGAGGCAGGAGAAAAGGGACCGGTGATCGTACTGTTTTTCTCGGTATTTTCCTGTGTGGTTGTGCTGCCGTGGCTGATTTTTGACTATCATCCGATGACCTGGCAGCAGATGGGGATCCTGCTTTTGGCGGGCTGCGCAGCGGCGGGCGGACAGTTTGCGATCACGGCGGCATACCGCTATGCCCCGGCGAGCCGTATTTCCATCTACGATTATTCGCAGCTGATCTTCTCGACGATGCTCGGTTTCTTCATTTTCGGGCAGGTGCCGGACGGCTGGAGTTTTCTCGGATATGGAATTATCTGTCTGATGGCAATTTCCATGTTTGTATATAATAACCGGAAAAGAAAGAATACTCAAAAGCAGGCACTTTTGGAATCGAAAGAGCTGTCAGATGTAATAAAAATGTAAGGGAAAGTCCCGCCGATATGGTTTACAAGCGATGCCAAATTATATATACTGAAGATAAAGTCGGAGTGGTTTTCGTGTTCAGAAACGTGAATTTCAGGAACAAAAGCTGGGTTGCCGACACAGCTCGAAAATGGGTTATAGATAGGGCAGAAAGTTATATAGGGAAATACGACATAAGCCCGACAGCAGACAGGAGGAAACAGGGATGAAAAAATTAGCAACCGCACTTGTGAGTGCAGCAGCCATTATGACGATGTCAACAACCGCATTTGCAGCCGAAAATCCGGCGGAGGTATTTGACCGGGTGATGGAGAAGAACAATACGATTCAGTCCGCGGAGATTCAGAGCGGCGTCCATTCGGTCATACTTGCAAAGGATGTCATTCCGGACGGTCAGATGAAAGTTGATATGGCGATGCATGCAGAGATGGATATGCAGGATACCACCGATCTCAAGTACCTGGCACAGGTCGCTTCCTCGATTCTGGGACAGGACAGCTATTCACAGGTTTTTTATACGGATGGCTACTATTACGTAGATACCAACGGTGTCAAACTGAAATACCCGATGCCATTAGAGCAGATCATATCCTCCGTCCAGACCGGAGTCAACACCAGCAATATGGAATCCAGCTATATGAAGGGCATTTCCTTAAACGAGGTTAATGGAAAACGTGTGCTGGCATATGAGGCAAATCCAAAGAAGCTAAACAAGAACGTCAAAGAAGCCCTCGGAACCGTGATGAACACACTCGGCACCGATATCAATCTGGACATGAACATCCAGGAAATGAAAGGCGCTTACGTGCTGGATGACAACGATTACATTATCTATATGACAAACTATATCGTATACAACATGGAAGTCCTCGGCCAGCCGATGACCTGCATTACTCTGATGGAGACCGAAGTCCAGAACCCGGGAGAGCCGGTTGTAGTGACCCTTCCATCCACGGATGGCTATGAAGACTTAATCGGTTTATACGATGGAGTCATTGAAAGCGAAGTAGAATAAAAAAACAGACAAA
>NZ_FR895057.1:0-5863 GCF_000434655.1 Clostridium sp. CAG:43
ACCTGATCCAGAAGCTGCGCCAGCGGATCCATCGCATTGACCGCCTCTTCATATGTATTCGTCTGTGCCCCAACCTCGATCAACGCCGAGCGCGGGCGTAGATGTAGATTGTAACGAAGCCCCTTTAAATAAATCGTCCGCGTAAACCCAGGATATATCTGATCGGCATTCCACTTCATCTGAAAACTGAACGCCAGATTTTCCTTCCGGCAGGGATTTGCCAGATACTCGATCGGTCCGTCCGGCGTCTCGCTGGTACCGTTGAAAAACATGATCTGTGCCGTTGGTTTCCCTTCTATCTGCGTGACTAGATGCGTCTGCTCGCTGACACCGTCCCGGTGCACATCTAAAATCACCTGAATCGACGGATACTTCTGCAAAAGATTCGTGACACCCTCGCAGGCATATGTATAGGCACGGCTCCGGTCGAGATGCCCCGACTTCATATCATAGGCAGTTGTATCGTGCCAGACCTGATACCCTTTCGCCCGCAGCCGTTTTGCCAGCTCTTCCCCCAGAGACACCACCGCGCCCTTTCCGTCGCTTCCCGCATAATCTCTATAATTTTCCTGCGAATGGGTATGATAAATCAAGATCTGTGGTCCGTCCGCCTCGTCCTTCCTGATTGTCAGATCCATCGACAAAAATGTCTCTGCGTTCATCAGGCTCCGGTCAATCGACGCCGTCGGGTGGATTGTAAAAAAATGCTGGATCAGATAATCATAATCTTCCAGCTTTTTCCGCAAACGCGGGCTGTCCACCAGTGCGGCAGGATTTGCCCTCTCTGTCTTTTCTCCATTCTTTCCAGCACTATACAGCCTCTCTTCGTCTGTCTCTCCGCCGCCCTGTCTCCCACTTCCATGAACAAGCCCGTTCCATTTTCCAAGTAAAGTTCCATCCACCAGCCTACTCCCGGAAAACTGTGCCAGGAAATCCGTATACTCCTGCCGGACTTCCTGTTCTTCCAGATATTTATAATAGGACGGATCGGCTTCTCCCTGCGTCTGTTTCTTCCACCCGGCAAGTCTATGCCTTTTCCCCTCCTCCGAATCTGGTATATCCCGCAAATTAGTCCCCCAGACCGGATACCAGGACCTTACCACCGCATTCTGCACAGCTGTCCAGATGAATGCACGCATCTTCCAGCCGACTGTCAGCAAAAACAGAACCATCAGGAGCCCGGCTGCCCTCTGCCACCACCGCACCGCATTCATCTCCCTTCTTTCCTGTTCTATCCTATGCGGTTAGCAAAGTGTAATTTCCTGTTTGGTTCTGTTTTTCAATCTGGCATTTTTTCAGTGTTATCTTTCTTCCTCCAGCCGTTCCACTGCCCGCCGGATCCCCTCGGCGATTGCAGCGCTCAGCTTGCAGATACGCTCGTCCATGTCCTGCGGGGTCACAAACATCGCTCCAAATTCAGGTTCCAGAAGTTCCCGGATCAGCTCATACTGGCTGTCCGAATCCAGTTCCCGGATGTATTCACCGTACCGGCTGCCCTCTTTTGAAGCGGTTAGTGTCCGCACTAACGCATTGACCGTCCCATGAACAATCGCCGCCGCGCCCACAACCGTCGGAACGCCGATCGCGATTACCGGCACGCCGAGATTTTCCCGCGTCATTCCCCGGCGGTGGTTGCCGACACCAGAACCCGGATGAATTCCTGTATCCGTCAGCTGAATGGTGCTTGCCAGACGGTGGACGTTTCGCGCCGCCAGCGCGTCGACCGCGATCACCAGATCCGGGCGGCTCTCCCGCACGACGCCGCGGACAATTTCTGCCGTCTCCATCCCTGTCTGTGCCATCACCCCTGGATGGATACCGCTGAGAACCGGATGCACCGTCCGCCCCGCTTTCTCAGCCGTATAGAGGTATGTGCCATTTCTTCTGCCTGGCTCCGTCCGCAGATGGCGGTTCATCGAAAGCCCATCCACCACGCGCGGTCCCAGCGAATCCGGCGTCACCTGCCGGTTTCCCAGTCCCGCTACCAGAATCGAAAGTCCGGCCATGGTTGAAGCACAGTTTTTCCGGATCAGGGACGCCAGCTGCCGTCCTAACTCCCCGGCAGCCGCCTCACAGTATGCGTCCTCTGTCTCCGACAGACCCGGATCTTCCATCGTCAGGTAGGTTCCCATCGGCTTTCCCATTGATTCCGCACCTTTTTCGTTCAAAATCGAGACTTCCGTCATCCGGATCGAACTGCCATGACAGCGCCATTCCCGCAGCGCCACACCGCCGATTTCGCCCCCATTCCCCTCAAAACTTTCTCTCTCCTCCAACGCCAGATCCGTCCGATTTTCAAACATGGCTGCTCCTTTCTATTTATTTTCCTCAATTCGTAACTGTTCAGTACCTTCACAGTCACGCGCAAAAATCCATTAAAAATTGCCTACGGCAATGGGATTTTTGCCTGCTGGCCCATGTTTTCGTACGGTCAGCGCAGTAAATGCGCAGACCTACTGAACAGTTACCTCAATTTTTATATTTTCCAGAAATATATGTTTTATTCTCTCAAAAAAACATAACGCAAAAAACTGC
This sequence comes from Clostridium sp. CAG:43, assembly GCF_000434655.1. Taxonomy (NCBI): domain Bacteria; kingdom Bacillati; phylum Bacillota; class Clostridia; order Eubacteriales; family Clostridiaceae; genus Clostridium; species Clostridium sp. CAG:43. The sequence goes on from NZ_FR895057.1 coordinate 2,536, forward strand.
GCCACCCAGCCCAGATATTTGACATCGCCCGCAAGGATAAGCGCCGCCTGATATCCGGTCAGATACCGCAGTTTATACGTTTATTTTTCGAATTTTTCTAAAACTCTATTCTATTTCTCGCCGTCCGCACTCTCCACCGGCATCTCTTCCCCCGGATGTTCCACCTTCCAGATCTCCGTTTCCAGATAGTTCCAGATCTCTTCTCTGCCCTGTTTTGTCTCGGCGGAGAACGGAATCATCATCACTTCGGTGCCGACTCCCAGACCTGTTCTGAGAATCTTTAACTGTTTCTGGAGCTGGCTGCGCTTTATCTTGTCAGCCTTGGTCGCAATCAGGATCGGCTGGAAGCCCTGGGAAACGATCCAGTCGTACATGAGTTTGTCGTTTGAAGACGGCTCATGACGGATATCAATCAGCAGGAAGACGCAGCGAAGCATCTGCGATTTGTGCAGATAATTCTCAATCATCTTGCCCCACTTTGCCTTGACCTCGACGCTCGCGCGCGCGTAGCCGTACCCCGGCAGATCGACGTAGTAAAACGCGTCGTTGATATGGTAAAAATTGATCGTCTGGGTCTTGCCCGGCTGCGAGGATGTTCTCGCATAGGATCGGCGGTTCATCAGCGCATTGATCAGGGACGATTTGCCGACGTTTGATTTGCCTGCAAACGCGAATTCCGGCTGTGTATTTGCCGGCAGCTTACTGGTGATACCGCAGACGGTTTCCAGATTTACATCTTTTATAATCATATTTTTTCTCCTACTAAACCGCTATTTCTCCGGTACAAATGCCTCTCGGATGACTTCGTTCATCTCCTTGATGTATACGATCTCCATTCCTTTCGTGATTTCCTTCGAAAGTTCCTCGACATCCGGCTGATTTTTCGCCGGTACCAGTACCTTTTTCACCTGCGCCATGCGGGCTGCGAGCAGTTTTTCTTTCAGACCGCCGATCATCAGCACATGACCGCGCAGCGTTACCTCGCCGGTCATCGCCACACGCGGCAGTACCTTCCGTCCTGTCACCGCCGACAGCATCGCCGTTGCCATCGTGATTCCGGCCGACGGACCATCCTTCGGCACCGCGCCCTCCGGGATATGCAGGTGAATATCGTGTTTCTCGAAATAGTTCTCCTTCACGCCGTAATCAGATGCAATCGAACGCACATAGGTCAGTGCAATCTGCGCCGACTCCTTCATGACATCGCCCATCTGACCCGTCATCTGCAGCACGCCTTTGCCCGGCATGACATTGACCTCGATCTGCAGTGTATCGCCACCGACGCTCGTCCACGCCAGACCGCGCACGATACCGACCTGTGCCTCATTTCCGGCTGCATCGAAGAAGACTTTCTCGCGTCCCAGATAATGATCCAGATTCCGCTCTGTCACGCGGATCGACGTTTTCTTCTTCTCCAGCACCTCTCTGGCTGCCTTGCGGCAGATATCGCCAACCCGGCGCTCCAGATTCCTGACTCCAGCTTCCCTGGTGTAGCTGTGAATCATTTTCTCCAGCGCCGGACCCGTGATATTTAACTGTTCCTTCGAAAGGCCATTCTTCTCCAGCTGTTTCGGAATCAGATAATCTTTTGCAATGTGATATTTTTCATTTTCCGTGTAACTATTGACTTCAATCAGCTCCATACGGTCCAGCAGCGGTCCAGGGATCGTCTGCGTTGTATTCGCCGTCGCGATAAATAATACCTCCGACAGGTCAATCGGGATCTCCACATAATGGTCGCGGAATTTCACATTCTGCTCGCTGTCCAGCACCTCTAAGAGCGCCGAGGATGTATCTCCCTTATAATCGCTGCTGACTTTGTCGATCTCATCCAGCAGCATCAGCGGATTGGCAACCCCTGCCTGCTTGAGCCCTTCCACGATGCGTCCCGGCATCGCGCCGACGTAGGTCTTTCTGTGACCGCGGATCTCCGCCTCGTCGCGCACGCCGCCCAGGCTGATGCGGACATATTTGCGTCCCATCGCCTTCGCAATCGAGCGGGCGATCGAGGTTTTACCGGTTCCAGGCGGTCCCACCAGGCAAAGGATCGGGCTGGTGCCCTTCTTCGTCAGGATGCGGACTGCCAGGTATTCCAGCACGCGCTCTTTGACCTTTTCCAGACCATAATGGTCGGCTTCCAGAATCTCTTCCGCATGCTTCAGGCTCGCGTTATCCTTCGTCATTTTGTTCCACGGCAGTTCCAGCACCGTTTCCAGATATGTCCGGATCACATTCGCATCCTGGCTGCCAGCCGGCATATTCTGGAAACGGTTGATCTCCTTGCGGATCCGCTCCTTTACTTCCACGCTGGCTTTGATCTTCTTCAACTGTTCCTTCATCTCATCCGCATCAGAAACCGGATTTTCCTCTCCCAGCTCCTCCCGGATCACACGCAGCTGCTCCCGCAGAATATAATCACGCTGATTTTTATCCAGCGCCGCCTTTACCTTCGTCTGAAACTCGCGTTTCACGCGGTAAACCTCTAATTCCGTCAGCAGAAGCTGCAGCTCTGTCTCATACATCTCCGTCAGCGTCCGGCATTCCAGCACCGACTGGCGCGCTTCATAGTTCCACGGGAACTGGGCTGATATCTGGTTCATTAATTCGGTCAGATCTGGCTGTGCGATCAACGGACTTAATACTTCACGTCCCGCTGCCACATTTAATTTTCCGTATTCTTCCAGCTTTTCTTTCAGAATCCGGAGCATCGCCTCTTTCTGAATCGTGTCCAGATCGTCCTCGACCGGATCCAGAATCTCCACGATCGCAGTGCAGCATGCCTCGCCCTTCTCCATCTCCAGAAGCTCGGCTTTCTCCTGCCCTTCCACCGTGACGCGCACCATGCCGCCCGGCATCTTGACAAGCTGTTTCACGTAGCCAATCGTTCCTACCTGAAAAATCCCATCAATATCCGGGATCACCTCATCCGGCTGCTTCTGCGTCGCCAGAAATACTCGCTGATCGCCCACCATCGCCTGCTCCACCGCCGCGATGGATTTATCCCGGATGATATCGAAATTTACCGTCATCTGCGGCAGCACGGTCAGTCCGCGCAGCGCGATCATCGGCATTGTCAGTTTCTTATCTTCCATAACACCTTTATCTTTCTTAATCAAATGTATCGTTATTTCCTGTGAAAAGAAAAACAGGGGTCTGCCTATGGCAGTTCGCCATCTCACAGACCCCATTAACAGCCGCCATTCTCAAGCTGCTGCATTTATTTTCCTTTACATTTACGCAATCTCGCCGGTTCTGTCTTTCTTAGAACGTCCTGTAAAAGACTTGCGGGGCACCGTATTGTCGCGATATACCAGCTCCGGCGCACTCT
>NZ_FR895057.1:5906-14246 GCF_000434655.1 Clostridium sp. CAG:43
TAATCGTGCAGATGCCGATCGTGGAATCGGACGGAATCTCATACATGGTATCCATCATCAGGGACTCCATGATAGAACGAAGTCCTCTGGCTCCCGTCTTTCTCTCGACTGCCATGTGGGCGATCGCCATCAGCGCATCATCCGTGAACTCCAGTTTCACGCCGTCCAGATCGAGAAGCGCCTGATACTGCTTGATCAGTGCATTCTTCGGCTCTCTTAAAATGCGGACCAGCGCCTCCTCATTGAGCGTCTGGAGCGATACCGTGATTGGCACACGACCGATAAACTCCGGAATCAGACCAAACTTCGTCAGATCCTGCGGCATTACCTGTTTCAGAAGCTCATCGATATCCTGATGCTTGCGATCCACAATATCGGAGTTAAATCCGATGGAACCGGCACCTAAACGGCTGTCGATGATCTTCTCCAGACCGTCAAATGCACCGCCGCAGATGAACAGGATGTTGGTCGTATCGATCTGAATCAGTTCCTGCTGCGGATGCTTTCTGCCGCCCTGCGGCGGAACACTGGCAATGGTTCCTTCCAGAATCTTTAAAAGCGCCTGCTGTACACCCTCGCCCGATACATCGCGGGTGATAGATACATTTTCAGACTTCTTCGTAATTTTATCAATCTCATCAATATAAATGATGCCGTACTCTGCCTTGCTGACGTCGTAATCAGCCGCCTGGATGATCTTCAAGAGAATGTTCTCTACATCCTCGCCGACATATCCAGCCTCGGTCAGAGTGGTCGCATCCGCGATGGCAAACGGTACATTTAAGATCTTCGCCAGCGTTTGCGCCAGGTATGTCTTACCGGAACCGGTCGGTCCGAGCATCAGGATGTTGCTCTTCTGAAGCTCTACATCCTGCGTGGACTTGGACATAACTCTCTTGTAATGGTTATAAACCGCTACGGAGAGCACCTTCTTGGCGTCGTCCTGTCCGATGACATACTCATCGAGAAATTCTTTGATTTCCTTCGGCTTCAGCAGGTTGATTCCGCTGAAATCCGGTCCTTTTTCCTGATCGGCAAATTCCTCTTCCAGAATCTCCGAGCAGAGTTCGATACAGTCATCGCAGATATATACATTATCTGTGCCAGCGATCAGTTTTCTAACCTGATCCTGTGTCTTGCCGCAAAATGAGCAGCGTATTTTGTCGTCTGTTCTGCCTGGCATACTTCCACCTTGTTCCTTTCTATTATTCCATCCAGAAATCCAATTAGTGGTTGGTAATGACACAATCAATCAGACCATACTCTTTCGCCTGCTCTGCTGTCATGTAATTATCACGCTCTGTATCACGCACGATCACGTCATACGGCTGGCCTGTATTGGCTGCCAGAATTTCGTTTAATTTCTTCTTGGTACGAAGAATATTCTCCGCTACGATCTGGATCTCGGTTGCCTGTCCTCTCGCGCCGCCGGATGGCTGGTGAATCATCACTTCTGCGTTCGGAAGTGCATATCTCTTTCCTTTGGTACCGCCGGAAAGCAGGAATGCGCCCATGCTGGCTGCCATACCCAGACAGATGGTAGATACATCACATTTGATATAATTCATCGTGTCATAGATCGCCATACCTGCGGTAACAGAACCGCCCGGACTGTTGATATATAAGCTGATATCCTTATTCGGATCCTCTGCCTCCAGGAACAGAAGCTGTGCTACAACCAGGCTGGCTGTCACATCATTTACTTCCTCTCCCAGGAAAATGATACGATCTTTAAGCAGACGGGAGTAAATGTCATACGTCCGCTCGCCGCGGCTGGTGGATTCAAGGACATAAGGTACTAAACTCATGATTCTTCCTCCTATAATTGAGAATGAATGTTTATGGCAAAAATTCTATGATGCCTTAGGACATCATAGAATTCTGCCGTATTTCAGTATTCGCTTTTATCGGTTTAATTAAGCAAGCTTTGCCTGCTCTACCAGTAAATCGATCGCTGCCTGAACTTTCAGGTCCTCACGGATCTGCTCTTTCTCGCGCTCACCCATCATTTCTTTCAGCTTAGCGCCTTCCAGTTTGTAGGATGCTGCGATCTCGTTGATCTGCTCGTCAAGCTTCTCATCGGAAACTTCTACGTTCTCAACTTCAACTACTTTCTCAAGAACCAGTCTGGTCTTGATTCTCTTCTCTGCTTCCGGACGCATCTGCTCCATCAGCTTCTCCGGTGTCATGCCGGTATATTTCATGTAATCGTTGATGTTTAAGCCCTGGCTCTGCAGACGGCGAGCGTAGTTCTCTACCATCTCTCTTGCCTGAGTGTCAACCATCGGCTGCGGCAGTTCCATCTGAGCGTTCTCAACTACTTTTTCGATTACGTTGTTCTCGTTCTCTACTTTAGCATCCTGCTCTTTCTTCTCCTGCAGTTTCTTGCGGATGTCTGCTTTGTACTCATCCAGAGTATCGAAATCAGATACTTCGCTTGCAAACTCATCGTTCAGCTCCGGAAGCTCGTTTCTCTTAACTTCTTTGATAGTTACAACGAACTTAGCCGGTTTTCCAGCCAGCTCATCTGCATGGTACTCAGCCGGGAAAGTAACGTTTACGTCACAGGTCTCGCCTTTTTTCTTGCCGATTAACTGATCCTCAAAGCCCTCGATGAAGGAATGGGAACCGATTACCAGCGGATAATCTGTACCAGCGCCGCCGTCAAATGTCTTGTCATCAATGTAGCCGGTGAAGTCGATGATAGTGTTGTCGCCGTCCTCGATTGCGCCGTCTTCTACGTCGATCAGTCTGCCGTTTTTCTTACGTGCTGCAGTCAGCTCGTTCTCTACATCCTCGTCTGTCACAACAGCTTCTGCCTTCTTAACTTCTACACCTTTGTACTCGCCCAGAGTTACTTCCGGTTTCAGAGCTACGGTTGCCTCGTAGATGAATGCCTTACCTTTTTCGATCTGAGTTACTTTGATCTCCGGAGTGGAAACGATCTCTTCCTTGCTCTCCTCTGCTGCCTTCGGATAAGATGCGTCGATCACTTCGTTTGCTGCATCCTCATAGAAAATGCCAGCGCCATACATCTTCTCCAGCATAGCTAACGGTGCTTTACCTTTACGGAATCCCGGGATGCTGAATTTGTTTTTGTTCTTGTTGTACGCATTTTTGATTGCTGCATCAAACTCTTCAGCCGGAACTTCGATGGTCAGCTTTGCCATGTTCTTCTCTAATTTTTCTACCTGTAAACTCATTTTAAGGGGTCCTCCTTGCTTCTATATGTGAACCGCCATTCTACCGGGCGTTACACTTCAAGATAGCATTATAGCATATTTGCGTGCTAAATACTAGCGGAAAATATAATTTTGCGTTCACTTTTTGCGGGTTTATGAGTGGTTTTAGGTGGGTTTTATACCATTTTTGATGCATTTTCTGTGTGTTTTTTAGTTGAAACTACACCTGGTCATACTGAATTGAATCTTTGACCTGTAATGCTACCGGGCGATCGACTAAGAGCGATGCCAGCTCAATTCCCAGATCCAGCGCATATCCAAGTCCACGCGCCGTTGTGATATTGCCGTCCGTCACAACGCCCGCACCCGTCAGCTTCGCACCGGTCAGGGCATCCTCAAAGCCCGGATAGCAGGTTGCCTTCTTGTCCTTCAAAAGCCCCAGCTGCCCCAGAATGCTCGGAGCCGCACAGATCGCTGCCAGGCGCTTTCCAGCAGCATCTGCCTGCACCAGTGCATCGCAGAGCGGTTTGCACGCCATCAGATTTTTCGTTCCCGGCATACCGCCCGGAAGGAACAGAAGATCCGCTTTCATCGGATCAATCTCATGCAGCAGGGTGTCTGCATGAATGCCAAATCCATGTGCGCCCTTCACCTCTTTTTTACCCGTAATCGAAACCAGTTTTACCTTCACACCCGCGCGTATCAGCACGTCCGCCGTTGCCAGACATTCCACTTCTTCCAGTCCATCTGCTAAAAATGCGTATACTACAGCCATGATTATTTCCTCCTGTTCTTTGTTTTTATAACACTTTTTATATTAAATTACTTATTTGTTTTCCACAAAGCAATCATTTTTCCTTTTGAAAATGCCTTTACTAGCACCCACACATTCACTGCCTCGTCAAGAATCAGGCTCAAAATCCAGCCACAGAGCACATCGACCAGCGAATGCTGTTTGATGAACATGGTTGAAAGACAAATCAGAATCGTGACAATCCACGAAAGTGTACGGATCGGTTTCTTGTTCCGCACACTTGCCGCGTGGCAGATCGTCAGATGCACCGCCACAGTGCTCGATACATGGATCGACGGGCAGACATTGTTCGGCGGATCCACACTCCGCAGAAACCGCACAATCTGCGCGCAGAAATTCTGTGATGTGATCTCCTGCCGCAGATTTAAACCGTTTGGTGCCAGCAGATAGACAAATAAGCAAAAGGTTGCTCCTGCAAACATCACAAAGCAAAGTCTCAGATATGCCTCCCGATCCTTGATCATAAAATAAATCATAAACACCGGCACCCACGCGTACCACAGAAAATACGGCAGTACAAACCATTCATTAAACGGTATCAGGTCATCGACCGCACAGTGTATAATATGAACATCCGATGGTTCATGCAGTTCCAGCAGAAAAAATCCTGACAGAAAAACCAGCATATAGAGTCCTGCCAAACAGTAGCGGTGCGTTTTGATCCAATTCATTACTTGTTTTATCATTAATAATATACCTTTGTATTGTTCTTTCGTTTTTATTCTTTCGTTTTTAATACCAGGTTTTCCGCCAGCGCCAGACGGCTGTTCTGGTACTCGCCCGTAAACGTCACCTCGCGCCCGAACCATTCCGGCGGCACAAAGGCAAGTGCGGCTTCCTCACTTGGAAATTCAACCTCCGCCAGCTTCAATCCCTCATATTCACCTAAAAAAATGTCCAGCTCAATCGTGTACTCCGTTCCTTCCATCGGAATCAGATAACGCTTTTTCGTCAGAATCCTGCCGTCAGCCTTCGAGCGGAGATGCTCATAGGATTCCTTCGTCAGCGGCAGATTGTATTCCTCCCGCGCCATCAGTCCTTTGGATTTGTAGGTCAAATAATAGGTGTCATCCTCCTGACGGACACGCACGACCGGAGCAGTGCTTAGATATGCCTGCTCGATCTGGTGGAAGGGGTATCCGGCTATATCAAATGGAATGTGAGTAATTAAATATTTGCGTTCAATTTCCATGGTACATGATTCCCCCTCACTATTTATTCAAAATTCCCAGCACCACAACCACCACAAACAGCACCACCATCACGCCAATAAAAATATCCATCGTCCGCACGGACACATGCACATGATCGTAGATGCGTTCTTTGACAGTCTTTTCCTTCATAAGTTCCAATTCCTGGCGGAGTTTTTCGTTTTCAGCTTCGAGATCCTCAAGGGTTTTATCGGCAGCATTTTCTGCGGCTTCTTCCACCGTTCCCTTCACCGCCTCAATCTCTTCGCCCAATGCCTCTTCCAGCGTTTCTTTCTTGTTCAGCATTTCGTTTTCGCTCATTCTTTTTCCTTTCAGAATATGGCTTGTTTTCTCCACTGTTCATCCCGAACAGCCTCTTCTCCTATTATATCCATAAAAATAGGTTCAAGCAATCCAAAAATCGTTTTCCTGTCCAAAGAAAACGCTGATCGTTTATCTCTACAAGCCCCGTAAAAGTGAACATCACAAAAAATCCCCCGCCACACATCCATGACAGGGGATTTTTAAATCCATTTTAAAATCTTTACCTATGCACCTTCCAGACACATTCCCGCGCTGCAATTCACACAGCCAGATTACTTCTTCGCAATGTACTTACGGATATCCAGTGCAATCGCAACAACGATAACGATACCCTGTGCGATATACTGGTAGTTCGGGTCGATGCCAAGGAACTGCAGACAGGTCTTTAAGAACTCGAATACGAGTACACCGATGATAACACCGGAGATACGTCCGATACCACCGTTTACAGATACACCACCGATGGTACAAGCTGCAATAGCCTCCAGCTCGTAACCGTTACCGGTATTTACACCGGCACCACCGGACTTAGCTCCCAGAAGGAAACCAGCGATGGCATACAGTGCAGTAGCTGTTACATAGATGATGATCTTGGTTTTCTTAACATTTACACCAGCAACCTCTGCTGCTGCCTCGTTGCCGCCGATTGCATACATATATTTACCATGGCGGGTGTAGTTAAATACGAACCACATGATCGCGCCGATGACAAATGCAATGATGAACAGGTACGGAATACCAAAGAAGTTACCATTTGCGATAATGGTGTAATCCTGACGATAACCGCCTAACGGTACAGATTTGGTATAAACCAGGTTGATACCGTAAACGATCATCTGCATACCCAAGGTGCCGATGAAGGCCGGTACGTTCAGGTAAGCAACTACGATACCATTAATAAGACCAAATACACAGCTGATAGCGACACAGATAAGGAGAATCAGCCATACGTTCTGCTCACCAAATCCCTTGGTCAGCTCAAAATGTCCGCTGTAATCACTCTTCTGGAGCAGAGTACCTGCCAGGCAGGCAGAAAGTCCAACCAGACGACCTGCAGAAAGGTCGGTACCTTTCGTAATCAGACAGCCGGATACGCCGACTGCGATGATGAAACGGCATGCTACGTTGATGGAAATGTTGCTAAAGTTGCTACGGCTGAAGAAGTTCTGTTTTGTTACACCAACAAAGAGAACCATCAACAGGATCAGAATAACGATACCGTTATTGATCAATATATCTTTTACATTCAGTTGTTTCTTATCCATTCTCTCTTCCTCCTTTAGAACTTAGTCGCGTAGCTCATGATACGCTCCTGAGTTGCTTCCTCACCCTGTACCTCGCCGGTAATGTGACCATTACACATAACAAGGATACGGTTCGACATACCAATCAGCTCCGGCATCTCAGATGAAATCATGATGATACCTTTGCCCTGTTTTGCCAGGTCAATCATGATCTGGTAGATCTCGTACTTGGCACCAACGTCGATACCACGGGTCGGCTCATCCATGATGAGGATATCCGGGTTGTTGGCCAGCCAGCGGGAAATCAGAACCTTCTGCTGGTTACCGCCTGAAAGTGACTGAATCAGTGTCTTACTGCTCGGTGTCTTGATTGAAAGCTTCGCCACGTTATCCTTGACAAGCTGCTCAATCTTTTTCTTATTCAGTTTGATACCATAATGTAAATACTGATCCAGGGAGGAAATTGATACATTATCTGCAATGGACAGACATCCCAAGATACCCGTACCACGCCGGTCCTCGGTAATCATGCCGATACCGCCGCGGATCGCATCCTGCGGACGCTTAATGTTCATTTTCTTTCCTTTGATGTAAACTTCTCCGGATTTGATATGGCGCATACCGAAGATACCTTCCATCAGCTCCGTTCTCTGTGCGCCTACCAGACCGCCGAAACCGAGGATCTCGCCTCGTCTCAGGGTAAAGGAGCAATCTTGGAACGAACGGTCATGGATACTGGAATATCCTCTGACATCCAAAAGCACCTCTCCTGCCTTCGTATCATTCTTTGGAGGATAAATGTTGGTCAGCTCACGACCAACCATCTGTTTGACGATCTCATCATCCGAAATCTCGTCCATATGCCAGGAACCGACATAGGTACCGTCTCGCATGATGGTAATATCATCACAAATCTCACGGATCTCCGCCATCTTATGGGAAATATAGATGAGGGATACACCTCTTGATTTCAGGTCACGGACAATGCGGAAAAGTGCCTCTACCTCATTATCCGTTAAGGAGGAAGTCGGCTCGTCCAGAATTACAACTCTGGCATTTAAGGATACAGCCTTGGCAATCTCTACAGACTGCATCTGGGCGATGGACATGGTTCCCAGTTTTGCCTTCGGGTCATAAGGCATCTTAACATCGTCCAGCCATTTTGCTGTCTCTTCAAACATCTTCTTATGGTCGATCACCTGAATCGGTCCAAATTTCTTCGTCGGGTAACGGCCGGTGTACATATTCTCTGCTACCGTTCTCTCAGGTATCGGCTGCAGCTCCTGATGTACCATTGCCAGTCCTTTGTGAAGGGCTTCATCCGGATTGTGGATCTCTACTTTTTCCCCGTCCAGATAGACCTCTCCTTCATCCATATGATAAATGCCGAACAGACATTTCATCAGGGTGGATTTACCGGCGCCGTTCTCTCCCATCAGTGCATGGACGGTACCGGGACGAACTTTGAGATTTATCTTGTCCAGAGCCTTAACGCCAGGGAAACTTTTCGATACCCCGCGCATCTCCAATCTGTACTCTGCCATCCCATTCTCTCCTTTCATAAAATCGGGTGTGCCAACTGGACA
>NZ_FR895057.1:14273-28841 GCF_000434655.1 Clostridium sp. CAG:43
GACACATTTTTATCTATCCCCTCGCGGAAACAGTAGATTGTTACAAGAATTATTTAATGAGTTCCAGAATCTCGGAAGCATTCTCTGGTGTAACTTTTACATAGTCTACCATGTATACGTTGTCAACATCTTTGCCGTTTACGAAATCAAGAGCTACATCTGCTGCTTTGTGAGCCTGTCCGAAGTAATCGTTGAATACGGTACCGGTCATCTTGTCGTTCATAACGTTCTCAACAACCTCTACCAGAGCATCAACGCCTACTAAGTAGATGTCTTTGTTTACAGTTCTGCCAGCTGCTTCGATTGCCTGCAGAGCGCCAAGTGCCATTGCATCGTTGTTGCAGAATACAACATCGATCTTGTCGCCATACTGGGACAGAGCGTTTGCTGTGATCTCCTGACCTTTGGTCTGATCCCAGTCACCACGCTGTTTGGTCAGCTCTTCTACTTCGATATCCTGAGACAGTCTCTCGATGGATTTCTCGGTTCTGTACTGAGCATCGACGTTCTCCGGATCACCCTGAACCATGATGTAACGAACAACGCCGTCACCGTCTGCATCGCCCTTGTTCTCAAGCTCAGCGATCTCTTCGCCCTGGTATGTACCGGACTGTCTAGCATCAGCACCTACATAAGTAGCTTTGATACCATCCGTTACCCAAGCCTCTTCTCTCTCAGCATCCGGCTCACGGTTGATGTAAACAACCGGGATACCTGCCTCGTTGCAGATGTTGGTAACATCCGGCTCGGAAGAAGCCTGTACCAGGTTTACGATCATAACGTCAAATCCCTGTGTAACGAAGTTACGGATCTGGTTCATCTGCTCGGACTGGTCATTCTTACCATCCATGATGGAGATGTTCTCTGCCTTTAAGCCAAGCTCGTTTACTAAGTAGTTCTGAAGCTCGTTTCTATAAAGTGTCATGAAGTTATCAGCGAACTGATAAATGGAAATACCAACTTTAACTTCTGCCGGGTCTTTGCCCTCAACAGCTTCTTTAACAGCCTCGCCGTCTGCTGCTGCGGTTGTCTCTGCGTCCTCTGCTGCTGCAGTTGTCTCTGCCGGTTTGCTGCTGGAGCAAGCGGTTACAGAAAATGCCATTGCAGTTGCCAGACCAAGTGCTGCTACTTTTTTCAGTTTCATAATATTTGTCCTCCCTTAAACCTGCGTATCCGTTTGTGCTATCCGGATCCACCGAACAGTTAAATTTTCCGCATACACATATTATACAGTTTCGCCGATTCGTCATTTTTTCTTATCGACACCTTTATTATACGGATCGTTTGTACACTTTTCCATATGATTTTCTTGGTTCTTATATAAATTTTTTTTAGATTCTTTGTGATTTTATTCACATATTCTTATTTTTCCGGTGTAAAACTGTGGGATTTTATGGTAAATCAGCAACCGTCAACGCTTTCTGACTGCATTGATAATAGGTTCCGTCCTCTAATTCGACCTTTTCCTGTACATTTTGACCAAGTGCCTCGGCGGCAGCTATCTCAAAAATCACTTCTGCATACTCGTCGCTGTCGCACTGGACTGTTCCATACAGTTTTCCGCTCTTAAGCCCCTCGATTCCCTGCGAAGTCCCGTCGATGCCGACCACCTTCACGCCCCTTGTGTCACCAGCGCGTTCAAGCGCCTCGGCAGCTCCGAGCGCCATCTCATCGTTGTTGCAGATCACCACCTCGATCGCATCCCCGAACTGGCGGATCCACTGTTCCATCAGCGCAGCCGCCTGGCTCCGATCCCAGTTTGCCGAACCACCGGTCAGTTTTTCCAGCGGAATATCTCCGTCGCGCATCGTCTGTACCGACCACTCTGTGCGGATCAGCGAATCCTGATGGCTGCGCTCGCCCTCCAACATCACATATCCCACGGTTCCATCCTCATTTAAATCAAGACTGCCTGGATTTTCCTGATACGCATCCACCAGAAGTTCTCCCTGCAGAACCGCCGATTCCCGCGCGTCCTCCCCTACATAATAGAGGTGCTCCCATCGTTTCATGTCCTCCTCGACCGGTTCGCGGTTGAAAAATACGACCGGCGTCCCGGCATCCATCGCCTTGTTGATGACATACGATGCCGCCGAGCGATCCACCATATTAACGCAGATCGCATCGTATTCCAGAGAAAGGAAACGATCTACCTGACTGTTCTGCGTATTTTGGTTTCCCTTCGGATCCATGATTTCCAGATTAACCTTGATGCCCGTCTGCTGCTCATATTCCTTCGCCTTTTCCTCCAGACTGGAACGGATATTGTTGATAAAGGCATCGTCGCCCCGGTACAGCGTCACGCCGATACGGATGCTCTTTTTTTCTGCCGGTTTTGCCGCGCTGCATCCATTTAAAAGAAGTGTGCCCGCTGCCAGAAGCGCCAGCACCATCTGAATGCTTTTTCCGCTTTTTTTCATTTCTCTATACCCCCCTTCCCAGATTTTTAATCAATCGGGTACAGCATCTTCTCATATTTCTTTGACCGCAGCTCATCCTTCTCTATATAGTAGGATTCCAGTGAAAGCTGGCTTCTCTCCTGCTCTTTTTCAATCGCCTGCACTGCTTTTTTGACCGCAAAATAGCCCGCGTCAAACTGGTTTGTCACCACCAGCCCCCGGATTGTCCCCTTGTCAAGCTGATCCAGCAGGGACGGCATCATCCCGACGCCGTACAGCCCGGAAATGTATTTTCCGTACACGCTGCTTCCGCCGACAATCTCCGCCGCCTCCGCTGTACTGGCGAAATCCAGTGCCGCCACCACCGCCGTGCCGCTGCCCGGATAAACTGTTTTTTCAATGACGGAACGGTAAGTATCATCGGTGCCGCGCGGCACAATGGTATAGGAAAAGCCCTGTTTTTCCAGTACCTCCGTCAGCCCCTGTTTCATCTCCCCCGCCTTGCCGATATATGGGTTATCTGCAAAGATCCAGACAGGAAGATCGGGGCTCTGTTCCGCCGTAATCGCCTCGCCAAGCTTTCTCCCGGCTGCCGTCCAGTCCATATGAACCGCTCCCTTGACCTCCTCATCCGGTGATAATTCGCCCAGCAGGATAATCGGCGTTCCATATGTATTTTCTTCCAGATATTGGCGGCATTCCAGCTCATCAACCGGCTCCAGTATCACTGCCCCGGCACCGGCTGCCGCTTCCCGGCGCACCAGCTCCATCTGCTGTGCCAGATTATCCTTTTCATACAGGGTAATAAAGCTGACATCTACATTATACTCAACCGCCGCCTGATCCACGCCCTTGCGGAAGTTGACGTAATCATCATCCGAAGTATCGCTGATAATCAGGGACACCGGGTAGACCTCCACCTCTTTTTCCTTGATGATCCAATCCGTGGAGGAAAGGAGATACAGCAAAATAAGTCCCACACACAGGATTCCCCAGAGCACCAGCTCCTTTTTTTTTCTCACTCCATATCGCATTGATCTGTCGCCCCCACTTTTACACCTTCTTCTCTTCCAGCACTTTCTCGTAAGGCACTGCCGGAAGATGAATCTTCACCGTGGTTCCCTCATCCGGCTCCGACTCGATCGAAAGACCGTATTCCTCGCCGAAATACAGCTTGATCCGCTCGTTGACATTGCGTACCCCGATGCCGGATCCGCGCTTGGATGCCACGTGCGCCGTATCGGTAAAGAGGCTCTCGACCTGTTCCTCCGTCATGCCAAGCCCATTGTCCCGCACCTCCAGATACAGCTCTTTTTCCTCCTGCCAGGCGCGCACGAAGATCTCGCCGTCACCGTCCATATATTCCATGCCATGGTAGATCGCATTCTCCACCAGCGGCTGCAGCATCAGTTTTAAACTTGCAAGTTCCAAAACCTCATCATCTGACTCGATCGTGTAGGTAAACTTATTTTTAAACCGCATCTGCTGGATCATCAGGTAGTTCCGGACGTGTTCCAGCTCATCCTTCACGGTAATTAAGCTCTTGCCGCGGCTTAAACTGATACGGAAGAACCGCGCCAGCGCCGTTACCACCTTGACCGCCTCCGTTTTCTGCTCATTTTCAATCATCCAGACAATGATATCGAGCGTATTATAGAGGAAATGCGGATTGATCTGCGACTGCAGCGTGTCAAACTCCTGCTTTCGTTTTGCCTCATGCTCACGCACAATATCCTGCATCAGGAGGCGGATCTGACCCGCCATATCACTGATCGATTTTCCCAGATGGCGTATCTCATACGAACCGCCGATGTACACAGGTGCGCTTAAATTGCCCGCCTCCAGGACGCCGACCGATTTTTCCAGCTCGCGGATCGGATTCGTGATCCTCGATGAAATATAAGAGTTAATCAGAGCCAGAATGCACAAAATGAGGGCAATGACAAATACGATAAAAAGCCTGGTTTTGATCGTATTGAGCGACACGGCATTTTCCGGCGTCACCCCGACCACCTTCCAGCCTGTGTAGCCGATCGTCTTGACCGTCGCCATCCGCTTTTTTCCGGCAAATATCTCCTCATGGTTTCCGTCCGAATAGCCGGCTGCCCGTCCATTGTTCTCCTGTACCCAGCCGGAATCCAGAAGCTGCATCTGCGGATGGTAAAGAATTTCGCCATTTCCGCTGATCATATAGAAATAACCGCCGCGCCCCGTCGTGATGCCGCCAAAGAGCTGTTCCAGGCTCGAATAGCGGATATCGACCAGAAGGACGCCCTGCGAGGTCGAGGTTCCGTGTGTCAGCTCGACCGCCCGCGACAGCGAAATGACCCATCGGTATTGATTTTCCGCATTGTCAAACACATACTGTACGTGCGGCAGGGAAAAATGCTGGTTTTCCGTCCGGTTTAAGGCGCTCCGGAACCATTCTTCCTGCGTCACATCCACCTCATTTTTCAGACGCACCGCCGGGACTGCCTCCAGAAGCGCCCCATCCTCCGAAAACAGGGCAATATTCTCCACATTATCCTTATTATTATCGTAGAGAAGCGTAAATTCACTTCCAAGCGACTGGCTCGACAGATCGGCATTCTTGATCGTGCCATAATAAAGCGAGTCGGACAGCTTCATGATCGTGCGGAGGTACGACTCCACAGAGCGACCCACCTGCGCGATCAGGTTCTGGCTCTCCTCCTGTACTACTTCCGTGACCTGCCGTGACATTCTCTGGTACAGCGACAGGGAGATCAGCACGCTCGCCGCCAGCGCCGTGATCGTAAAATAGATAAAGATCATCGACCGGATGCTGGCGTCGTCAAAGAGCTTTTTCTTCCAGATCGTCCTTTTTTTACCCATTATGCCTCCCCACTCCGGTGTGCCGTGCGGTACCGCGTCGGGGAAACACCGAATTTTTTCTTAAATACGTAACTGAAATAGTTCTGCTCCGGGTAGCCGACCTTTTCCGCGATGATATACGTCTTGTCGTCAGTTGCCATCAGAAGCTCGACCGCACGCCCCAGCCGGACATCGGTCAGATAGGCGATGTACGCCTGTCCCGTCTCCTTCTTAAACATCGTTGAAAAATACGCCGGGCTCATATGCAGATGGCGGCAGATCTTCTCCACCGACAGATCCGGATCTTGAAAATTGTCCTGAATGTACTGCTTCGCCTCGCGGATCACGTTTTTTGTCGTATTGCTCCGCTCTTCTTCCATTCCGGCATTCATCTTGAGCGCCACCTCGGTCAGGTACGGGCGGACATTCTCCATCTTCTGGACGCGCCCCAGAATCTCAAAATAATCATTTTCCACGCCAAACATCTCGCTGATCCGCAGATCATACTGCTGGGAGAGCTGTGTCAGCACATTGATGATCGCAAGCACATACGCCTGATACTGGCGGTAATGCACCCGCGCATCCTCCATCCGGCTCACAATCCCGTCTATCACGGAACGGATCTTTTCCTCCGGTCCAAACTTGACTGCCGCTATAAGCTCCGACTCCATCCGGCTGTCGAACCGGAGTTTTTCATGCCCGGACGGCTCCATATCGCCGATGCAGATCACGCCGCCGGAACCCGTGATCGCACGGTAACCGAGCGCATTGAGTGCAGTGTGGCACGGGCGGCTTAAATCCGTCAGCGAACTGCAGCTCTCGCCCACGCCGATCGTAACCGATACCTCCAGAATTTTCTTCGTCTCCTTGCAGATATCGCCCAGCAGGGCAATCAGCCCGGTCTGTGTATTGTCTTTGTCGATCGCCACCAGAAGGATCGTCTCAAAGGAAGAATGGAATACAATAAAACGGTACTGCCCTTCCAGTTTTTCCTCAATCAGATTGCGGACGGAGATCGGAATCAGCTCCCGCTGCTGATGCAGCGAAACTGCCTTGTCCACCTTCTCATCCGGTTCCAGATGGATCGCCGCAATCACCCATTTGACCGCACCCGCAACGTCGATCGCATATTCGTTCAGTTTTTCCTCAATCTGCGTTTCCTCCATGCCGCCTTGAATCAGGTCATTCAAAAAATGTTCCCGGAGCGCCGGAAGGCTCTTGATATAACTCTCCCGAAGCAGGGTAACATTCCGCTTCTGCTCGATCTCCTCATCGAGATTTTTCTTGATTTTCTTTAAAATTGCCGTCAGCTCTTCGACATTGACCGGCTTTAAAATATATTCGATCACATTGAGCTTGATCGCCTTTTTTGCGTACTCAAATTCATCAAAACCAGAAAAAATCACGATCTTGATGGACGGATATCTCTGCCGTATATTCTCCGCCATCTCCAACCCGTCCATATATGGCATCCGGATGTCTGTCAGCACAACATCCGGCTCATTCTGCTCGATCTTTTCCAGTGCTTCCTTCCCGTTCTCCGCATCCCCGATCACCTCGAATCCGGCATCCTGCCAGTCGATTTTGCGTATGATGCTTGTCCGTACTTCCTCCTCGTCATCTACCAGCATGATTTTATATGGGTTCATATGGATTCGTCCTTTCAGTTCCTGATGCAATGTTGTTGTGAGCCAGTTTGTCTTAGGACTCTGGAGCTCTGCTACGGTATCCCCATTCCAGCTTTCCCTGACACCTCATGAGGAAGTGGCTGGGCAGGCTGGAATGAGGGGAATTTCTTTTTTTACATTATACCACATCTTTCTTTATTTGTGAGTTTGTGATTTTTCACTGGCAGGTTCCATTTTCTGTAAAGGCGTGCTTCGTCCCCGGGTGCGGGAACCCGTTTCCACACAGCGTCTGCATCCGGTCCGCCGTCCGCGGCAGGCGAGACAGTCTTCATCTATTTCATAAACGGCATTTCCATCAATGATCAGCCGGGTGTTCATAGTTCTGAATCCTTTTCTTTCTTATTTTTTATAATATACTATATGTAGTTTTTCCTATCCCGGAGCTTTTTTTCTTTAAACATTCCCGTTCTTTTTCGGTTCCAAAAGTGCCTACCCGTGAACCAAAACGTCTTTTTTTCCTCTCATCTGCATATATTGAGACAAAGATTTGGGAGGTTTTTTCGTGAGCCAAGATGTTTCTCTCAAAATGACCGAGTTAGACCGCCTGACCTCACTCCCACATATGCAGCTTGTCAAGGCGGCGCTTCCCTATATTCACATCCCGGAACAGCGTTTTTTCTCCCTGTTTGTGAAATTCCGCGAACTAGAAAAGACGATGCAGCTATTTGCTGATCCGGCCGACGGTGAGATCGGAATCTGCTCGGTGGGCGAACGCGACAAGGATTCGCCGGTTGATATGCTGAAAGCGATCAAGCCGTATGGCACAGAGGAAGAGCAAAGTTCGATCGATCTGGTCTTAAATTTTATCGAAGGTTCCCGCCTCTATGAATCCTACTGGCAAAATATGCCGCAGACAGCATCCTTTCCGACTTCGCAGGATATCCAGAATGATTCACCCAATTCTGATGCAGTTCCGGCATCTGTCCTTTACCCGCAAGCCGAATATTCCCGCAGACAGAAAGAACCCACAGACCGTGCATCTGGCACATCCACTTCAAACAGACAGGAGGCACACACTATGGAATTTCAAAACTGGAAACAGGATCCGAGACTTCGCTCCATGGATCCAGACAAAATAAAACAGATGGAACAGTTAGCCGATCAGGCAAGGAACACGCCGCAAGACAAGCTTCTGCCGCTTCTCATGAGTCTCCGGGGCAGCAACGGTTCCCCGCAATTCTCAACCTCAGAAATGGACACTCTTTTTTCGATCCTGACAGACCAAATGCCCCCAGCGCAAAAACGGCAGGCGGAAATGCTGCGGATGCTGAGCCGGCAGATGGGCGGGGCAAATAAATCATAAAACCAGAGTTGCCATTGCTATTTTTTCCAAATCATGCTACAATTCATTTCGATAATGGGGAGCTTGTGATGCAGGCTGAGAGGGAACCAAAAGTTCCGACCCAAAACCTGATTTGGATAATGCCAACGTAGGGACAGATATTTTGAGACACCTGAGCGCCGGATATTGTCCGGCGTTTTTTTGCACACTCACGCGAAGGGGAGAGACTTTTATGAACTTTTCAAAAACAAAAAAAAATTCCAGTTCGAAACAATCCCTGGGCGGACAAAAGATCGTTCCGATTTTGTTTCTAGCCTCACTTTTAGTCATCTGGGAGCTGGCGTGCAAGTTATTTTCGATTCCACTCTACGTACTTCCTTCCCCGGTGCAGGTTATTCAGTCGCTCTTTACTGAATCTGCAACGCTCAGCCATCATGCAGCAGTAACTGTCATGGAAGCCGTGATCGGCATCCTGCTCTCCCTGATTCTGGCGATCGTGCTCGGCATCCTTATGGACTGCTTTCCTCTGGTCCGCCAGGGCGTCTACCCGCTTCTTGTGGTAACACAGACGGTTCCGATGATTGTACTGGCGCCGATTCTCATCATCTATATGGGATTTGGCATCGCGCCGAAAATCCTGACCGTTATCCTGATGTGCTTCTTCCCGATCGCCGTCAGCTTTTCCGACGGTCTGGCACAGGTCGATGAGGAATACGTTCATCTCGTCCGTTCTTACGGGGCAAGCCGTTTATCCGCCTACCGGTTAGTCAAAATCCCGGCGGCGATTCCGGCGCTTTTATCCGGTCTCAAGGTTTCCGCGACATACAGCATCAGCGGTGCCGTTGTCGGCGAATGGATCGGTGCCCAGGAAGGACTCGGCTATTATCTGCTACGCGTCAAAAATGGCTATATGCTGGATCGCGTCTTCGCCTGCGTTCTGATTATTATTATCCTGAGCCTGTGCATGAATGGACTCATCCGGATTTATCAGCATTTTGCACTTCCTTATTTGAAAAATGACGCAAATTAAAACTTAGGTTTTTGCACGATTCCTGCAATCATGCGTGAATCTGCCAAATAGTTATATTTTTTAGGAGGACTTATGATGAAAAAGAAA
Organism: Clostridium sp. CAG:43; assembly: GCF_000434655.1. Lineage (NCBI taxonomy): Bacteria > Bacillati > Bacillota > Clostridia > Eubacteriales > Clostridiaceae > Clostridium > Clostridium sp. CAG:43. The sequence goes on from NZ_FR895057.1 coordinate 23,592, forward strand.
TCTGTTGCTGCACTGTTTACCGCTGCCTGCCTCGCCGCTGGCTCTCTGGCTGGCTGCTCCGGCGCATCTTCCACTGCTTCCAGCGAGGCTGCCGACAACACCGAGGCATCCGATGCAGCCCAGAGTGCTGATAATACCGCCTCTGACGACGATACCAAGGATCTCGAAGATGTTACCGTCATTCTGGACTACGTTGCCAACACCAACCACACAGGTATGTATGTCGCACTGGATCAGGGCTATTATAAAGACGCTGGTTTAAATGTCTCCATCGTAGAACCGACCGAGGGTGCAACCGCGACACTCGTTGCCGTTGGAAAAGGCGATTTCGGCATCAGCTATCAGGAGGACGTCACCATCGCCTTGACTTCCGCCGATCCGCTTCCTATTAAGGCGATCGCAGCCATTCTCCAGCACAATACCTCCGGCTTTGCAACCTATGAGGGCAAGGGCATCAACTCCCCGAAGGATTTCGAGGGCAAGACCTACGCAGGCTGGGGCGGACCGGGTGAAGAGGCAGTTCTGAAAGCCGTTATGACCCAGGACGGCGCTGATTTCTCCAAGCTCAACATGGTTATCTCCGACGGTTCCGGTTTTGAGGCACTCAAGGACAAAGTCGATGTGATGTGGTTCTTCGAAGGCTGGGATAATATCAAGTGTGAACTGGCGGATTTTCCGATCCACTATATGCCGGTCCGCGACCTTGACAGCCGCCTCGACTACTATACTCCGGTCATCATTGCCAACAATGATACTCTCGAAAACAAACCGGAAATGGTTAAAAAATTCCTCGCAGCCACCGAAAAAGGCTATGAATATGCGATCGAAAACCCGGATGAGAGCGCTGAGATCCTGCTCAAATATACTCCGGATTCTTCCCCTGAACTGCTTCAGAAATCCCAGGAATATCTGGCTGACAAGTACATGGAAGATACTGACCAGTGGGGTGTCATGAAGGATGAGGTTTGGGATAACTACACCGATTTCATGGTAGAATACGGTGTGATCGACAAGGCAATCCCGGCAGCTGACTGCTACACCAATGAATTTCTTCCGGAGAAATAAATAGAATCATCCAAAACCGGAATGATTGCATTTCTTTCGCAAAACAATTAACACAATTCACGTGCGCCCGCCCATTCTGCCCCAAACACGGACAGGCATGGTTCCGGGCGTACCGTTTTATTGGATTATTTGAACTATGAGGTATTTCTATGAAACTAGAACTTCAAAACCTTTCCTTTTCCTATGGGACACAGGAAATCCTGCACGATTTAAGTTTTTCCGTGGCGGAGGGCGAATTTGTCAGCCTGCTCGGACCGTCCGGCTGTGGCAAATCCACCATTTTAAAACTTTTAACCGGCGTCCTGACGCCATCTGACGGAAGTATCCGCACCGATGGAAACGAAATCCACGGCATAACCGGTCATTTCGCCTATATGCCGCAGAATGACCTTCTCTTCCCGTGGAAAACGATTCTGGACAACGTCTGCCTCTATGGGGAAATCCACGGTTCGCTGGCACTTGCCCGTGAAGAGGCGCTGAAAAACTTTCCTGCGTTCGGACTGACTGGCTATGAAAACAGCTATCCTTCCGCTCTCTCCGGTGGAATGCGGCAGCGTGCGGCATTTTTACGCACCGCCCTCTGTCAGGCGGATATCCTGCTTCTCGACGAGCCGTTTGGCGCCCTCGATGTCATCACTCGCAGCGAAATGCAGGACTGGCTCCTGGCGATGCGCGCGCGGTTAAACCGCACCGTTCTTCTCGTTACACACGATATGGACGAAGCGATTTATCTATCTGACCGCATTCTTATCCTGAATCCGGCACCGGCTGGGATCGTCAGTGAGATCCGGATTGATGAAAAGAAACGGGATCGGAACTGGCTGTATGAGCAGGGCGAGCTGCGGAAGACCATTTCTCAGAAAATTAAAGGATTTTAACAAAGGATTTTATATAAGACAACTTTGGAGGTTATTTTCATCATGCCATCCCATTATCCACTCATCGATGCCCATACACATCTGGGAAGTGACTCCGAACGGAGCGAACGTCAGAAAAAACAGATTTTAAGCCTCGTCTGCGCTTCCACACCGCCCGAAGCCGAAGCACTTTTAAAAACTGCCAAACCTTACCTTCTCCCCACCGCCGGGCTGCATCCGTGGCAGGCGACATCATATTTCGTAAATGATATGCTGCCCTACCTCACCGCCTGCCCGGTTATCGGGGAAATCGGCATGGACAGTGTCTGGTGTGATGTCCCGCTTGACCGCCAGGAAGAAGTCTTCCGCGCCCAGCTCGCCATCGCCTGCCAAATGAAAAAGCCGGTCATTCTCCACACCAAAGGCGAAGAAGACCGGATCGCTTCCATTCTCCCAGAATACCCAAACACCTACCTCGTCCACTGGTATTCCTGCGAAGAATATCTGGATCAATATCTCGCCCTCGGCTGCTATTTCTCCATCGGACCAGACGTCCTCTGGAACCCACCCGTCCGTACTCTCGCTGCCCGCGTCCCGCAGAACCGCATTCTCATCGAGACAGATGGAATGGGAGCCGTCAAATGGGCATATGAAGCGCCGGAAGCGCCTAAAAACAGCCAATTAGCCGATGCACGTGAAAACACAAAAAACGTAGAAGATGCACTCACCCACACACTTCTCGAAACCGCCGCCATCCGGCAGACAGAACCCGGTGTTCTTGCAAAACAGATACAAAAAAATCTCATCTGGGGATTCCTATCTGCTTCCAAATAAAAATCTCCAAATGAGATCGGATCCTATTTTATTCTAATAGTTTGCAAGATCCGCTTCATCCTGCACCACCACAATCTTCGTCCCGGCATCCACCTGGCACACAACCTGTTTCATATCTTCCTCCGGAATACTGATGCACCCGGAAGTTCCCGTATTATTCCAGCTCTTCGGGCAATGCAGAAAGATCGCCGATCCCTTTCCCGGTGTACACTCCGGATTATAATCCAGCACCAGGCCATAATTATACTGCGGCGCCTGCGCCATCAGATTCTCCGCCGAATTCCAGTCCTTCTGTACCTGCTTCGTATTTTCCAGCTTGTTATAATACTGGCTGTTTCCGTCATCCACATAATAATCGCCGTCCACGATCTGGTGATACGGCAGAATCGTTCCCGGATTTGCCTTCAGGCCAAATGCCATCGTAAAGCGGTACACACCCGCCGGCGTCTTCTTATCGCCCTCCTGCTTCTGCATCGTGATACCGTTCATGCCGCTGACCGCTTCTTTCGACATCACCTGCACCAGTTTTCCATCTGCATCGCGTTTATACCAGTCCAGACGGCTCTTCGCCGGATCCTGGCGGTTGCCAATCACCACAATCAGCTGCGTTGCATCCTTCGCCGCCTCCAGTGTATTTACATCCCCGTTGTAGCTTGCCGTAAGCGCCGGCCCTGTCGCTTTCTCCGCTGCCATCGCAGCCGCCGGAGCTGCCGCACTCATCAACATGCCTGCTGCCAATACTACCATTGCTTTCCGCTTCATTCTCAATTTCATCTTATTTATCTCCTATTATTTTATGTATCTGAATTTTACTCAAAAATCGGCTGCTTTTATCTTCCGCACACCCTGTCATTTCCTGCCACTTTCCAGTCCAGCCGCCTGCAGCATCGCCTTTCCAAAAATATGATGAAACAGCGCAATCACGCGCCCCACCAGCATGACAGCACAGACCGTTCCAATGCCGATTCCCACCGGTTTTCCCGCAAACAAAAGTCCCATAATCAGTGACAGAACAATGCAAAACGCATCCACACAGTTCTTCATCAGACCCGTGCCGATTCCAAAGGTGTCTGCAAGCACCTGCACCAGACCATCGCCCGGATTTGGCACCAGCCGCATTGACAGGGACATCGCCGCGCCGATGCCTGTAAAAATCAGGGCAAGCATCAGCACTCCCAGGCGTCCTAAAAGTCCAGACGCCTCCGATCCGCATTCTTCTAATGACGGTATGCACACTGAAAATACATTCAGAAATCTTGTAAATACAATACTCAATGGAAACTGCAGCGCATCTTTCATAAGCAGGCTGCGTCCGGCTTTTCCTTTCTCCCGCAGATGAATCGCCGCCTGAATCAAGACAAAGATACCATACAGGACAAAGGTCATATCACCAAAATTCCGGTTCCAGATCACGGATGCCGCATACGAAAGTGAAATAATCGGCGACACTCCGAGTCCAGCTTTCGTATTGAGCGTAAGCCCCATCGCCAGAATCAGAAGCCCCATCAGATAAAAGCCCCACCGTGCTGACCCGCTTCCCGTCGTTTTCTCCGTCATTTCCATGTTGTGATTCAAGATTTCCTCATCTCTTTTCTTACTATTTGTTAAACTTATTCTATTATAGATCCTCCTCTTTCCACTTGACAAGCGCTTCCTGTATTCTAAATCTTCCAATTTTCTTACGAAATAAATATTCCAGCCTGCCTACATTCTACAGTCACAGCCTACATCTTACCATTGCGCCCCATTGAACCCACGACAAATTTCTGCTGCCATCAGATTATCTTACAGCACTTTCCGTTCTCTTTACTTTTTCCATTCCCTATGCTACACTAAACTCATGATTTTAGCTGTATCAAAGGAGTTTTATACATATGAAAAAAGATATGACCGAAGGGCGGGAATGGTCCTCCATCCTGCTCTTTTCCCTGCCCATCATGGGAGCAAACCTGCTGCAGGTTTTGTACAACCTAGCTGACAGCGTGATCGTCGGAAACCTCATCAGCGCGACCGCCCTTGGAGCCGTCGGACTGACCAGCTCCATGACCTGGCTTCTGACCGCCATCTGCACCTCCATCGGTGCCGGTGTCAACATCGCAGTCGCCCAGTATTTCGGTGCCAAAAAAGAGACGGATATACAGGAATCCATCTCCGTCTCCTATCTGATCGCCGTGATCGCAAGTATATTTTTAACCGCCGCCTGCTTTCTGGCAGCCCGTCCAGTTATTTTCGGCTTTTTGCAGGCACCGGAAGAAATGCGTTTCGACAGTATGGCATACTTTCTGATCTACAGCGGCGGAATTATTTTCCAGCTGCTCTACAATGTTACCTACGGCATCCTGCGGGCACACGGGGATTCGCGCGGCGCACTCATTTTCCTGATGATCTCCGCCGCCCTGAACATCGTGCTGGACTGTGTGTTTATCTCCGTCTTTCATATGGGTGTCTCCGGCGCGGCTGCTGCGACCGTGATCGCACAGGCAGGTTCCGCCAT
>NZ_FR895057.1:28862-29789 GCF_000434655.1 Clostridium sp. CAG:43
ATCTCCAGTTTCCTGTATCTGCGGCACATTTTCCCGGATCTGCTGCCAAAACGGCGTTATCTCTACGCCTGGAAGGGACAGGGGGCGCTGCTGATGCGCCTGAGTATTCCGATCATGCTGCAGACGGGCGTCAATTCGATCGGTTTCCTCATCCTGCAGCGTCTCATCAACTCCTTCGGCGCTTCCAGCATCGAGGGCTACGCTGCCATGCTGAAGGTCGAACAGCTCGCGCACATCCCGTCCCAGAGCTTTAACGTCGCCATCTCCAGCTTCGCCGGACAGAATATCGGCGCTGAAAAACTGGACCGTGCCCGCCGCGGCTACCGCACCACCATCCTGATGGGCGTCCTGATCAGTATCTCCATCAGTATCGTAGTTCTGCTTTTTGACCGGCCACTTCTCCAGATCTTCAACATCACCGGAGAGTCCCTGCGGCGTGCAAAGGAACATCTCGACATCCTGATGTTCTTCATCTGGACCAGCACGATCACCAACATCACCTGCGGTTTTCTGCAGGGTGCAGGCGATGTCAAGATCCCGGCAGCTTCCGGCTTCATCAACCTGGGCATCCGCCTCGCGCTCTCCTTCCTGCTGGCGCTCACCCCGGTTGGCTTCCGCTGCTACTATGTGAGCATGCCGCCCGCATGGCTGATCGCCTGCTTCGTAGTTGTGATGCGCTACCGGAGTGGAAAATGGAGGGAGTTTCGGATTGTAAAAGAGTAAAGAAAAGGGATGGAAGAATTCACTTTAGAGAGGTGATTTCTTCCATCCTTATTTCATTTAAAGCTCTTTTTCTCGTTCTATCTGCTCCTAAAATTTTATCACACTGCTATCCATAAAACACAAATTCCATTTTTGCCATGCACATTCCACTCCACTCGCACACCGCTGCTGCCAGTGCCCGGTATGTAAACACGATATGGATAT
>NZ_FR895058.1:0-3916 GCF_000434655.1 Clostridium sp. CAG:43
TGAATATTAGGAGATTCACATATGATGCAGATAACGATTACTCTAAATGGAACGAAGATTTCCCCGGAGATTGAACCGGATACGCTTCTGATTGATCTGGTACGCAGTCAGGGCTGTTACAGTGTCAAGCGCGGCTGCGAGACGGCAAACTGCGGACTCTGTACCGTATTTCTGGATGAAAAACCAGTGCTTTCCTGTTCCGTGCTGGCGGCGCGGGCGGACGGTCACAGCGTGACGACGCTGGAAGGACTCCAGGAGGAGGCAAAAGAATTTGGCGCATTCATTGCCGATCAGGGAGCCGAACAGTGCGGCTTCTGTAATCCGGGCTTTATTATGAATGCGCTGGCGCTGTTCCGGGAAAAAGAGTTCCCGGAGGAGGATGAAATCCGCGAATATCTGGCAGGAAACCTGTGCCGCTGTTCCGGTTATGAAGGACAGCTTCGCGGCATTCTGGCATTTTTAGACTGGAAGAGAGAAAAACAGAAGGAGGCGGCAGAATGAGAGTAGTCAATACTTCTGTACGAAAAAAAGATGCGATGCAGCTGGTAACCGGACAGCCGGTTTACGTGGATGATCTGGCGCCGCAGGACTGCCTGATCGTCAAACTTCTGCGTTCCCCGTATGCGAATGCGATGGTAAAAACGATCAACACCGCGATCGCAATGAAAGTTCCGGGCATCGAGGCAATTTATACCTGGGAGGATGTGCCGCAGGATGCAAAGCGCTACACACAGGCGGGGCAGACATACCCGGAGGCGAGCCCGTATGACCGTCTCCTGATCGACCGCCATGTCCGTTTTCAGGGCGATATCGTGGCGATTGTAGCAGGAAAAGATGAAAAATGTGTCGATAAAGCACTTCGCCTGATCAAGGTACAGTACGAAGTCTTAGAGCCGGTTCTGGATTTCCATACGTCAAAGGACAACCCGATCCTGGTTCACCCAGAGGACAACTGGGAGAGTCTTGCTCCGGTCGGCGCAGACAACAAGCGCAACCTCTGCGCGCACGATGAATGCGGCAACGGGGATGTCGAGGCGGTTTTAAAGGACTGCGACATCGTGATTGACCATGTATACCACACAAAGCCGTGCCAGCAGACGATGATGGAGACATTCCGTACCTATTGTTCGATCGATACCTACGGAAGATTAAATATTTTAAGTTCCACGCAGATCGTGTTCCACTGTCGCAGAATCGTGGCAAATGCGCTTCATATCCCGAAGTCGATGGTGCGCGTGAGCAAGCCGAGAATCGGCGGAGGGTTTGGTGCGAAGCAGACGGCGGTCTGTGAAGTGTATCCGGCATTCGTTACCTGGATGACGAAAAAACCGTCGAAGCTGATTTATAGCCGGATGGAGACACAGACGGCGTCTTCGCCGCGCCATGAGATGGAGATGCATGTGCGTCTGGGAGCGATGAAGGACGGCACGATCCGCGGCATCGATCTTTACACATTGTCCAATACCGGTGCTTACGGCGAGCATGGACCGACAACCGTTGGACTGTCAGGACACAAATCGATCCCGTTGTATGGAAGTGTTGAAGCATTCCGCTTTATCAGCGATGTTGTCTATACGAATATCATGTCGGCAGGCGCGTACCGTGGCTATGGTGCGACACAGGGACTTTTCGCGATCGAGTCGGCGGTCAATGAGCTGGCAGACCAGATTCAGATGGATCGCTTTGAGATCCGCCTGAAAAACATGGTTAAAGAGGGCGATCTGATGCCAGCATATTATAATCAGGTTAATACAAGCTGCGCACTCGACCGTTGTGTAAAAAAAGTGCGTGAGATGATCGGCTGGGAAGACAAATATCCGGTGCGTGACATGGGCAATGGCAAGATCCGCAGCGTCGGCATGGGTATGGCGATGCAGGGATCGGCAATCACGGCGATGGATGTCGGAAGTGCCCGTCTCAAAGTCAACGACGAAGGGTTCTATACATTGTCGCTCGGAGCGGCAGATATGGGAACCGGCTGTGACACGATTCTGGCGCAGATTGCGGCGGAAGTGCTGGAATGCCCAATCGACGCGATCACGGTGCTGGGCGCGGACACGGATTCATCCCCGTATGACTCAGGTTCTTATGCATCGAGTACGACCTATCTGACCGGAAAAGCGACCGAACGGTGTGCGCTGCGCCTGCGTGAGCAGATCTGTAAACTGGGTGCAGAGCTTCTGGGCGTCCCGGCGGATGCAGTGGAATTTGACGGAAAAGAGGTATTCACAACCGAAAAAGCCGGGGATGAGACGAAGAAGATCGCTCTGGCTGATATCGCAACGGCGTCCATGTACGGGCATGAAATTCCGCTGGAGGTAACCGAGTCGAGAACCGCCCACATTTCTCCGCCTCCGTTTATGGCAGGTGCGGTTGAGCTTGAGATTGATATGGAGACAGGCGAAACCAGCGTTATTAATTATGCGGCAGCGGTAGACTGCGGTACACCGATTAATCCGAATCTGTCCCGCCTGCAGGTTGAGGGCGGTCTGATGCAGGGAATCGGCATGGCGCTGACGGAAAATATTACCCGCAATGCACAGGGTGGTGTACGTGAAAATTCCCTGATGCAGTATAAGATTCCGACCCGGATTGACTATGGACATTTAAACGTCGAGTTTGAGAGCAGTTATGAGCCATCTGGTCCGTTCGGAGCAAAGTCGATCGGCGAGATTGTTATCAACACGCCGCTTCCGGCGATTGCTGATGCGGTGTACAATGCAGTCGGAAAACGATTCTATGAGCTTCCGATCACGCCGGAGCAGATTGCACGCGCGGCGGCAGAGAAGCTGGGAGAAGATTTTATTTAAAGAGATAGATTAAAAACAAAAAGCTGCAGCAGAATGTTATATGTTAGCATTTTGCGGCAGCGTTTTGTTTTTTTTGTGCGCACAATGTCAATTAATTAGTGTCATAGTTCTAATCTGTTTTGGCTTGCATTCTGCCGCAGGTCTATATATAATGAAAGAGTGAATATCTATTTTAGGTCTGGTAAATCTGATTTCATGATTCAAATCTATTTATTTTAATTTCAAATCAAATTCAAGTAGAATCTCTTTTATCTCAGTTGAGAAGACCCCACATCTTTTGGGTGATATCAATTTCAGAGAAGATAAGATTGTTATAATATATTTTTAATTCTAAAAATTCAAAATATCATTAAAAGTATCCAAATTTTAAGCCTGTATGATATGAAAAATACAAGGCAAGGTAAAAAATCAATAATAGGGGGAAATATATGTTCAGTAAAATAAACAGTTTCAGCACCCGCGGCATCGATGGCTACCGGATCACGGTGGAAGTTGATGTGAGCGACGGATTGCCGAGTTTTGTCATGGTGGGCTACCTGGCGGAGGAGGTGCGGGAGGCGCAGGAGCGCGTTCGGACCGCACTTCGGAATGCGGGGTTTTGCCTGCCGCCGAAGCGGATCACGGTCAATTTATCGCCAGCCGGGGTGCGGAAAGAGGGAACGGGGTGTGATCTGGCGATCGCGGCAGGAATTTTGAGGTGCTTGTGGGAACAGGGTGAAAAGGCAAAAATAAGAAAGATGGATGAAACCTGCCCGGAAATGGATGGGATGGAAGATGAGGAGAACAATTCTGCACCGGATTGGGACCAATGGGCGTTTATCGGTGAATTGGGTTTGGACGGCAGCATCAAGCCGTTGACCGGTGTTCTCTCGATGGTCTATGAAGCGCGCCGCTGCGGAATGAAACGGGTTTTTCTATCCGAAGAGAATGTACAGGAGGGACGGGCTGTGGATGGAATTGAGATCGTCGGAGTCCGGGATGTGAAAGCGCTGACGGGTTGCCTGCAGCATCCGGAACTGATTCACGGACAATGGTTCACACCAGATCTGTTTCAGGCGGGACAGGAAGAATTTGACGTCGATTTTGATGAGATCGTCGGACTTCCG
>NZ_FR895058.1:3958-5011 GCF_000434655.1 Clostridium sp. CAG:43
AGGCAGCAGCAGCGGGGCGTCACAACATTCTCTATATCGGACCGGCTGGAACGGGAAAAACGATGGCAGCTCGGCGTATTCCGACAATTTTGCCGCCGCTTACGCTGGAGGAAAGCATTGAAGTTTCGAAGATATACAGTATCTGCGGTCTCCTGAAGCCAGACACGCCGCTGGTTTTGCAGCGTCCGTTCCGCAGTCCGCATCACAGCACGACCGCCCAGGCGATGGCAGGCGGAGGACGAAATCCGAAGCCCGGGGAGATCTCACTCGCCAGTTATGGAACCCTCTTTTTAGATGAGTTAACGGAGTTTCAGCCGAAAATTTTGGATCTGCTGCGTCAGCCGATGGAGGAAGGAAGCATCACGGTTTCCCGTCTCAACCAGACGGTTGTATTTCCGGCAAAAACGATGATTGCGGCGGCGATGAATCCCTGCAAATGCGGTTTTTTCCCAGATTTGGGAAAATGCCGTTGTACTCCAACCCAGATCCGCCGGTATCTGAACCGCGTTTCGGGACCATTTTTAGATCGGATCGATATTGGGGTGGAAGTACCGCGGCAGGATTTGGGGATGATGGCTGCAGAGAAGGGTATAGATGAGGGGAGTTTTCCACAGACAGAGCAGAGGAATTCCTCCGCTGTCATGCGCGCCCGCGTCATGGAGGCGCGCGCTCGACAGGAAAAGAGGTTTGCAGACGAATCTATCTCCTACAACAGCCAGATGACCCGCCGCCAGATCGAAGAGCATTGCCGTCTATCCGGGGAAGATGCGGTATTTCTGGAAAAGGTCGAACGGCAGCAGGGAATCAGTGCCAGGGGACACGGAAAGATTTTAAAAGTAGCGCGCACACTTGCCGATCTGGATGGACAGGCGGAGATCGGGCGGATGCAGTTGGCGGAGGCGATTGGATTCCGGAGTTTTGAAAAAAAATATTGGGGGAGTCTCTGAAAAGAAGCATGTCTAAAAGATTGAAAGAATAAAAAGTTTAACAAGGGTTGTAATTGTTATATCAGATGTGAGATGACTCCCGCCTCTTCAGGTGGCGAGAAGCAAA
>NZ_FR895059.1:0-7779 GCF_000434655.1 Clostridium sp. CAG:43
ACGGCTCCTGCACCGTCCGAGACAATGGACGCGGTATTCCGGTGGAGATGCATAAAAAGGGTGTGGCAGCGGAGCGAATTGTGCTCTCGACCTTGCACGCGGGCGGCAAGTTTGACAACAATGCGTACAAGACGAGCGGCGGTCTGCACGGCGTCGGTTCGTCGGTTGTCAATGCCCTCTCAGCGCATCTGGAGGTCAATGTATATAAGAATGGACAGATCCATCACGATGCATATGAGCGCGGTATCCCGACGGTTGGGCTGATCGATGGTCTTCTGCCGGTGGTTGGAAAGACAAGAGAGACTGGAACGGAGATCAATTTCCTGCCGGATCCGGAGATTTTTGAAAAAACGAGGTTCAAGGCGGACTGGCTCAAGAGCCGCCTGCATGAGACGGCATATCTGAACCCGAAGCTGACGATTCTTTATGAGAATAAGCGGGCAGGCGAGGCTGAAAAGGTGACTTATTCGGAGCCGGACGGCATCGTGGCGTATGTGCGCGAGCTGAACAGCACGAAGACGCCGATTCATGATCCAATTTATTTTAAGGGCGTCAGCGACCAGATCGAGGTTGAAGTGGCGTTCCAGTTTGTCGATGCATTTGAGGAAAATGTACTCGGCTTCTGCAACAATATTTTCACACAGGAGGGCGGCACGCATCTGGCGGGCTTTAAGACGCGTTTTACCCAGATGATCAACAGCTATGCGAAAGAGCTGGGAATCCTGAAGGAAAAAGATACAAAATTTACAGGACCGGATACGAGAAACGGCATGACGGCGGTTGTGGCGGTCAAGCATCCGGATCCGATCTTTGAGGGGCAGACGAAGACAAAGCTGGCGAGTGCCGATGCGACAAAAGCGGTGTTCAGCGTGACAGGGGACGAGCTGCAGCTTTATTTTGACCGGAATTTAGAGGTATTGAAGGCGATCATCGCCTGTGCGGAGAAATCTGCAAAGATCCGGAAGGCAGAGGAACGCGCCAAGACCAATATGCTGACGAAATCCCGTTTTTCCTTTGACAGCAACGGAAAGCTGGCAAACTGTGAGAGCCGCGAGGCAGAGAAATGTGAGATTTTCATTGTCGAGGGAGATTCCGCGGGCGGTTCAGCTAAGATGGGACGAAACCGCCGCTATCAGGCGATCCTGCCGATCCGGGGCAAGATTTTAAATGTGGAGAAAGCTTCGATGGACAAGGTGTTGGCGAATGCCGAGATCAAGACGATGATCAATGCGTTCGGCTGCGGCTTTTCGGAAGGATATGGCAATGATTTCGATATTGCGAAGCTGCGTTACCACAAGATCGTCCTGATGACGGATGCCGATGTGGACGGAAGCCATATTGATACGCTGCTTCTGACTTTCTTATACCGTTTTATGCCGGAATTGATTCAGAACGGGCACGTATATATTGCGATGCCGCCGTTATTTAAGGTGATTCCGAAAAAGGGAAAAGAAGAGTATCTATACGATGAGAAAGCATTGGAGCGCTACCGCAGAACCCACACAGGGGAATTTACTCTGCAGCGCTACAAAGGTCTGGGCGAGATGGATGCGGAACAGCTCTGGGAGACGACGTTAAACCCGGAGAACCGTGTGCTCAAGCGTGTGGAGATCGAGGATGCCCGGATGGCGTCGGAGATCACGGAGATGCTGATGGGAAGCGACGTGCCGCCGAGACGGCAGTTTATCTACGACCACGCGGATGAGGCGGAGATAGATGCTTAATAGAAAGATTATGAGTGACTGTGAAGGCACTGAACAGTTACGATTATGAAAGTATATGACAGGAATTTAGGAGATAGAAAATAGAATGGCTGAAACGATCATTACGACAGAATATTCAGAGGAAATGCAGCGCAGCTATATGAACTACTCGATGAGTGTCATCACGGCCCGCGCCATCCCGGATGCGAGGGATGGTTTGAAACCGGTACAGCGCCGCGTCCTTTACGATATGGGGGAGCTGCATCTGGGGCATGACAAGCCGCACCGGAAATCGGCGCGTATCGTCGGTGATACGATGGGTAAATACCACCCGCACGGCGACAGTTCGATCTATGAGACGCTGGTCGTGCTTTCCCAGAATTTTAAGAAAGGAATGCCGCTGGTAGACGGACATGGAAACTTTGGTTCCATCGAGGGCGACGGGGCGGCGGCGATGCGTTACACGGAGGCGCGTCTCCAGAAGTTTGCGGAGGAAGTATATTTAAAGGATTTGGATAAGACCGTCCGCTTTGTGCCGAACTACGATGAGACGGAGAAAGAGCCGGAGGTTCTGCCGGTCCGTGTGCCGAATCTTCTGATTAACGGTGCCGAGGGAATTGCGGTCGGCATGAGCACCAGCATTCCGCCGCACAATCTGGGCGAGGTCATCGATACGGTGATGGCGTATATCGATCAGCCGGAGATGGAGACGGAAGCGCTTCTGAGCGTCTTAAAGGGACCGGATTTCCCGACAGGCGGCATCATTGCGAATAAGAGTGAGCTTCCGGCGATCTATGAGACGGGAATGGGGCGCATCAAGCTGCGTGCCCGGATGGAGGTGGAGCTTGGAAAACGCCGTTCTGACCGGGACAAGCTGGTGATCACGGAGATTCCGTACACGATGATTGGCGCGGGCATCAATAAATGTCTGTCGGATATCGCAGATCTGGTTGAGTCCAAGAAACTTGCCGATGTGGTGGATATTTCCAACCAATCGAATAAAGAAGGAATCCGGATTGTTCTGGAACTCAAGAAAGATGCGGATATTGAGAAAATCCAGAATATTTTGTATAAAAAGACAAAACTGGAGGATACATTCGGCGTCAATATGCTGGCGATCGCGAATGGACGCCCGGAGACGCTGAATTTAAAGGGAATCTTAAAGAATTACCTGGATTTCCAGTATGAAAATAATACCCGCAAGTATCAGGTGCTTCTGGAAAAGGAGCAGGAGAAGAAGGAGATCAAGGAAGGTCTGATCACAGCCTGCGACTGCATCGATCTGATTATCGCGATCCTGCGCGGTTCGAAGAACCTGAAAGATGCGAAAGCCTGCCTGATGGAGGGCGATATTTCCAAAATCCAGTTCCGCACACCGGGATTTGAGGAAGACGCCAAGAAGCTTCATTTTACGGAGAAACAGGCATCTGCGATTCTGGAAATGCGTCTCTATAAACTGATCGGCCTGGAGATCTTGGCATTGCAGAAGGAGTACAAAGAGACACTTCGCAAGATCAAAGAATACCAGAAGATTCTCGGCAGCCGTGAGGCGATGGACGAGGTGATTAAAGAAGATCTGCAGTCAATTAAGGAAGAGTTTGCAGTGGAACGCCGGACGAAGATCGAGGATGGACGCGAGGCGGTGTATGACGAAGCGGCGGAGAGCGCCAGACCGGGCGTGTTCGTGCTGGACAAGTTTGGTTACTGCAAGATTCTGGAACCGTCGATCTACGAGCGGAACCGGGAGACAGTGGATACGGAGAATGTGTATGTACTGCCGTGCCATACGACGGATAAGATTGGATTGTTTACGGATCTGGGTGCATTCCATCAGGTGAAGGTGACGGAGATTCCGTTTGGAAAGCTGCGCGATAAGGGTGTGCCGATTGATAACCTGAGTAAATTTGATGGCACCAAAGAACGTCCGGTCTGTGTGGTGAATGCGGCGCAGTTAAAGGGACAGAAGCTATTATTTGCAACAAAGGATGCGATGATCAAGATCGTGCCGGGCGGGGAATTTGAGACAAATAACCGGACAGTGGCGGCGACCAAGCTTCAGGAGAATGATATGCTTCTCTCGGTACAGCCGGCGGACGGCATGAGAGAGGCGGTCATCCAGACAACCAGCGGTATTTTCCTGCGATTCCCGATCGAGGAGATATCGGAGATGAAGAAGAATGCGAAAGGTGTGCGCGGCATCAAGCTGGGACGTACCGAGTCGCTGGAGGCAATCCATCTGCTGGACGGCACCGAGGACGATCCGATCGTTATGTATAAAGAAAAACCGGTTCATTTGAGCCGTTTGAAAATAGGGCATCGCGATGGCAAGGGAAGCCGGGCGAGAAGCTAGAACAAAACAGAAAGAAAAAAAGGAGGTATTTCATATGACTGAACTTCAGAACACACCGACCCCTCATATCGGGGCAAAGCAGGGCGAGATTGCGGAGACAATTCTGCTTCCGGGCGATCCGCTGCGGGCAAAGTATATCGCAGAACATTTTCTGACGGATGCAAAACAGTTCAATACAACGAGAAATATGTACGGTTATACCGGCTATTATCAGGGCAAACGCGTGTCTGTCATGGGAACCGGCATGGGCTGTCCGTCGATGGGAATTTATTCGTATGAGCTGATTCATTTTTATGGATGCAAGAATCTGATCCGGATCGGAACAGCCGGTGCGCTGCGTCCGGAGGTAAAGGTGCGCGAGCTTATTTTTGCGATGGGCTCCTGTACGACATCCAACTATGTAAAATAGTTTCGCCTGCCGGGGGATTATTCCTGCGTGTGCAGCTATGAGCTGCTGGAAAAGGCGGTTGAGTCTGCGAAAAAGAGAAATTTAAAATATCATGTCGGTAATATTTTGTGTTCCGATATGTTCTACAACCCACCGCTTGAGCCGACCGGAACTACCTGGGCGCAGATGGGCGTGCTGGCAGTGGAGATGGAGTCGGCGGCACTTTACAGCAACGCTGCCTATGCGGGCGCAAATGCGATCTGTATCCTGACCGTATCGGATTCGGCAGTGACCGGAGAGGCGACGACGGCAGAAGAACGCGAGAAGACGTTTACCAATATGATGGAAGTGGCGCTGGATCTGGTGTAAGTGCTAAGCTGGTAAAATAAAAGTAGAATTTGAAGGTTACTGTTTATGGGTAGGCACTTTTGGAACCGAAAGTGCCGTAAGAAAACGTGGTGGCAGCAGGAAGAGAAAACAGGAGAGAACAATGATAGGAATTGCTCCACAGGAGTGGAAAACAGATCTTCCGGAGTTTTGTGAAAAAACGAGGGATTTTTATGCAGGAAAGATGGATAAGGGCTCATATAAGGGCTTTTCAGGACGTTATGGCAGTTATGCACAGAAAGGCGGCGCGGCGAGCATGCTGCGTCTGCGTATGACGGCAGGATGTGTGTCGAAGGAGAAGCTTGCATTTATCGCAAAGGCAATCCGTGCATATCAGGTAAATATGGTACATTTTACGACTTGTGAGAGTGTGCAGTTTCACAATCTGGATGAGAAATCAGTTTGTGAATTGATGGAGCAGGCACTCGATGCCGGGATCGTGACGATGGGCGGCGGCGGGGATTTTCCGCGAAATGTGATGTGTTCTCCGCTTTCCGGCGTGGAAGAGGGCGAATATTTCGACGTTATGCCGTGGGCGAAGGCGGCGGGAGAATATCTGATGACCTTTATCAATGCGGAAAAGATGCCGCGCAAGCTCAAGGTCTGTTTCTCTAATTCACCGGCGAATGTGACGCACGCGACCTACCGCGATCTGGGATTTGCGGCTTGTCCGGACGGAACGTTTGATGTGTACAGTGCAGGCGGCCTGGGAAACAATCCGCAGTTTGGCGTTAAAGTTGCCGAGGGCGTTGCGCCGGAGAAGATTCTTTATTACGTTAAGGCGATGTGGCTGACATTCCGGGCATATGGCAATTACGAAAACCGCGGAAAAGCGCGTACCCGGTATATGCAGGAAGCGCTCGGCGGAGCGGAAAATTACCGGAAGGCGTATCAGGAGAAGCTTCAGGAGGTACTGGCATCCGGGGAGCAGCTGGATCTTTCCCGCGAGGAAGTGATGGCAGCGGCAGGAAAAAAAGAAAAGCAGAGCAAAACAGGCGATGGAAGCAGCGCGTCGGGAGAACGTGTGCTGGAGCAGAAACAGCCGGGACTTTATACGGTTATCTGGCATCCGATTGGCGGACAGCCGCGCCCGGAGACGCTGGCAGCCCTGGGAGAACTGATGCAGACGATTGACGGCACAGAGCTTCGCCTGGCACCGGATGAAACTGCGTACATCATTAATTTGACCGGAGCAGAAGCAGAGAAGATTCTGGAGGCGACGAAGGAGACGGCTCAGACAAAGTTTGAGACATCGGTAAGCTGTATCGGTGCGTCGATCTGTCAGGTCGGTGCACGTGATTCGCAGGCTCTGTTACAGGCATGTGTAAAGGCGGTTGGGGAGGCACAGATCCCGGACGGCGCACTTCCGCAGATTCATATTTCCGGATGTCCGTCTTCCTGCGGTACCCACCAGACTGGACCGATGGGATTCCGCGGCGGCGTGCGGATGGCAGATGGCAAGGCACAGCCGGCATTTGTATTTTATCTGGGCGGAAATGAGGTACAGGGAAAAGAGACGATGGGACGTGAGCTTGGCACGATGTTTGAGAGCGAGATTCCGTCGTTCTTAGTCAAACTTGGAAAAGAGATTGCGGCAAGGGGGCTTGATTTTGAGAGCTACCGGACGCAGTACCCGGATGGGATTGAGAAGGCTGCAGCGGAATACTTAGCTTAGAAGAACCTATTTTGAGTTAAAACATCGTTAAATCCGTGACAGACGTTATAAATTTATCAAATGTCCGTGAGTGACGTACAAATGTATTTTTCTTGCGGAAAAATGTTGATTTTTTGTTTGTTTTGTTATAGGATAGACAAGAATTACAGCGGCAGAGTGAAAACGTGTTGCAGAGCAGGAGCTTCCTATCCAAACTCCATCCTGCCATGAGAAGCTGAAAAAGCCGCTGTCAGAAGAGGAGAAAAACGATGAACATGGAAAAGAAATTACGTGTAGGCATTCTGGGAGCAACTGGTATGGTAGGTCAGCGTTTCATCACGCTTCTGGCAAATCATCCGTGGTATGAGATTACTGCGCTGGCAGCAAGCCCGCGTTCTGCAGGAAAAACATATGAGGAGGCAGTCGGCGGACGCTGGAAAATGCAGACCCCGATGCCGGAGTGTGTGAAGAAGATGGCCGTTATGAACGTAAACGAGATCGAGAAGGTAGCATCCGAAGTTGATTTCGTGTTCAGCGCCGTAGATATGACAAAAGAAGAGATCCGTGCGATTGAAGATGCGTATGCAAAGACAGAAACACCGGTTGTTTCCAACAACAGCGCACACCGTTGGACGCCGGATGTTCCGATGGTAGTGCCGGAGATCAATCCGGAGCACTTTAAGGTGATTGAGTTCCAGAAAAAACGTCTGGGAACCAAGAGAGGCTTCGTAGCGGTAAAACCGAACTGTTCCATCCAGAGCTATGCACCGGTTCTGACTGCATGGAAGGAATTTGAGCCATATGAGGTAGTAGCTACGACGTATCAGGCAATCTCCGGAGCTGGCAAGACGTTCAAAGACTGGCCGGAGATGGAAGGCAACATCATCCCGTACATCGGCGGTGAGGAGGAGAAGAGCGAACAGGAGCCGCTTCGTCTCTGGGGAGAGATCAAGGACGGCGAGATCGTGAAGGCATCCGAGCCGGTGATTACCTGCCAGTGCATCCGTGTACCGGTTCTGGACGGACATACAGCAGCCGTATTTGTAAAGTTCAGAAAGAAACCAACCAAAGAGCAGCTGATCGAGAAGCTGGTTAATTTTAAAGGACTTCCGCAGGAACTGGAGCTTCCGAGCGCACCGAAGCAGTTCATTCAGTATCTGGAGGAGGATAATCGTCCGCAGGTACAGCTGGATGTCAACTATGAGAAGGGCATGGGCGTATCTGTTGGCCGTCTGAGAGAAGACAAAGTTTACGATTGGAAGTTTGTAGGTCTCTCCCACAACACACTGCGCGGCGC
>NZ_FR895060.1:0-13567 GCF_000434655.1 Clostridium sp. CAG:43
TTTTTAACTTCTTGTCCTTCAGCTTCTTAATGTACTTTGCGGCAGGAGGATTAAATCGAACTGGCAGCATAAACTAATCCTCCATTCCAAAAATATCCTCATAAGTTGCATAATCTGCTTTTCCCTCTGCAATCTCTTCTGCTTTCGTAAGCATCGCCTCCGCTGCCGGTCTCATTTGCGCCTGACGCTTTTTAAATTCTGTCAGAAGTTCTTCTCCAGATAAACCTTCCCTGATGAGCTCTGCTAAAATCTGTTCTGCAAATTCACCGCCTGACGATACCTTAATAGGACGAATAATCAGCTCTCCATCACGCATCACACATTCTGCCTCATCCCCAAAACCGAGTAACTGATAAAACTTCTGTGGAATCGTCACCTGCCTTTTGGACGAAATACTGAGAATTTTCCGATTCATCTTTGTATTGCCTCTTTCTATTACCGATGTTGACATGCTGCACTCCCCCTTTTTTATTATATGTCTATTTTTTCTTTGTATTCTTGGTTTCTTTGTTCTTGGTTTTATTATAAGGATTTTATTCGTCAAAGTCAATCATGCAAAATTTTTCATTTCAAGTCGAACGTCCGTGAGACTTGGCGCGTGATTCTGGTCAGCGAAGCTGACATATTCCTATCAGAATCACTGCGCATCCTCGCGGAGCGTTTTTTGTTTCATAGGAAGAACTGATAACCCAAATAGTGAACCAACTCACAAACACTAACTCTTTATTCTTATACAACAAAAAAGGATGTACGACCACTTCCAACTCCAGTCGCACATCCTTTTTCTATCTAATCTTCATTTTATTCCATCATCAATGTGTCGCCACATAATATCCCAGCGTTGCCGGGACTGCCTTATTCTGGTTCCAGATCGCCGGATATTCCGAGAAAGATACCGGGCAGGTGGAACGTCCTACCTCGATCGTGATACCAGGGATGCCTGCTGCCTGCTGCAGCCAGTCCTTCAAGCCGCCGACGCCCTTGCTTCCAAGAACGGAATAACCATTCAAGGCATGAACAGCGTTTGCCAGCGCCTTGGACTCTGCCGCTTTCTGGTTGTTCTGCGTATCCCAGTAAATCACATTTCCCATCGCATGATAGTTGATAACCGCATTGAATCCCGTTCCCTGAATCAAGTTCGCGATTGCCTGGCTCTCCGGCTCTGACAGTGGGTTGGTTCCCTTATAACCATTTGCAGACGGATGGGTTAAAGACACATTGATTCCCTCCCAGTTTGCTGCAAAGTTATAGTTCAGATCGACACCGCGTGCATTCGCCTTCCAGCGTCTCATATACTCTTCATAGCTGACCGTTGTCCGACTGGATGCCTTGTCCGCCGCGTACGCCGCCTGCATCGTCTGGCGCAGTTCCTCCGACTGGATACCATTCTCGCCCATCTGGCTGATCGTGACTCCGTCCGGATTCAGCATCGGCACAAAATGAAATGCCACCTGTCCCAATATGTTAGAAAGCGGCTGCGTCATATAGGTACCATTATTCGTAAATCCAGCTGCCAGATACTCGAGCTGCTGCATCATCAGCGGTACAACGATATACTCTCTGGCATGAATCGCCCCCTGGAACAAAATCTTCTTGGATGCGTTCGGATTGCCGACAATCACATCGTAGATATCACGTCCGTCCGCCGATTTTCCAATCGATTTCACGGTCACTGTTCCCGGATAACGGCTTGCCAGAGCCGAAATATCGTTTACCATCTGGCTATAGGAATACTTGTCCACCGGATTGACAACCGGATTAGATAACGTCTGATTATAATAGGAATTATCCGCCTGCTGTCCCGCATTCGCGTTCGTGTCAGTTCCTGCCGCCGCATTATCGGTCGTGGTTCCCGGACCGCCCGGTCCGATCACTGGTGCTGCCGCTGCCGGATCATCCGCCGGTCCTGCATACGCTGTAACTGCCGATAAGCTGCTGCACACAACTGACAGGGATAAACAAGTTGCCAAAGCGCCTTTTCGCAGCAGGCGCTGAATTTTATTTCGTTGACTCATTCTCATGTCTCCTTCTGGCCCTTTCAAACTCTTACAAACAATGTTTCTATTATAGATTTACCTCTGTCGAATGTCAACGAACTGCATAAAACTGAAAGAAAAAAGAAAGATACTTTTTCCAATTTATATTTTACTTTAACTTACCTAAAATCAGCACCACTGCCGTAATAATCAGGACAACGACGAAAATTCCCGCCATTCCTTTTCCCATAATTGCCAGCGAAATCAAAAAATTATTCCACATCCGATATTTTCCTCCATCTCAATCAGTGCAATGGCTGTCTCTTGATTTTTCATCATTCAAGTGCAGCCTTCCTTTTCCATTTTATCTGCCCGACAGACCTATATTACAAATACTGGCTTACCAGCTTAATAACCAGTCCGCCCGCGATGACCGAGGCGATCTGCCCCGATACATTGGCGCCGACCGCATGCATCAGGATAATATTTCCCTTTTCCTCCTCCATCGCCAGCTTCTGCACCACGCGTGAGGACATCGGGAATGCGGAAATGCCCGCCGCACCGATCATCGGATTGATTTTCGTCTTCAAAAACAGGTTCATAAATTTAGCAAACAGCACACCGCCGATCGTATCAAAGATAAATGCAATCAGACCGATTCCCATAATCAGAAGCGTGTCAACCCGCACAAACGCGTCCGCACGCATACTGAACGAAATCGTGATGCCAAGCAGCAGGGTAATCAGGTTTGCCAGCTCGTTCTGTGCCGTCTGGGAAAGTGCCGGAAGCACGCCGCACTCGCGGATCAGGTTTCCAAACATCAGAAATCCGACCAGCGCCACCGATGCCGGAGAAATCAGTCCGACAATGATAGTAACTACAATCGGAAATGCGATCTTGGTCGTTTTGGACACATTTTTCGGACTGTAGGTCATGTGAATCCGGCGTTCTTTTTTCGTCGTCACCAGACGGATCGCAAATGGCTGGATGATTGGCACCAACGCCATGTAGGAGTACGCCGCCACCGCGATCGCACCCACATAGTTGGAATGCATGATCTGGGAAACCAGAATGGAAGTCGGTCCATCCGCCGCACCGATGATTCCAATCGACGCCGCATCCCTGAGTTCGAATCCCATCAGCGATGCCACACAGATCGCAAAGAAAATGCCAAACTGCGCCGCCGCACCAAATAAAAACATGATCGGCTGTGACAGAAGTGGTCCAAAGTCAATCATTGCCCCGATTCCGATAAAGAGCAGAATCGGAAGCGCCTCCGACGCGCTGATCGTCGTCTCAAACAGCCACTGTATAATACCCTGTGTCTCCCCGATGCCCTCCGTCACCTGGTTAATGACGCCGGATAATGGCAGGTTTACCATGATCGCGCCGAATCCCATCGGCAGAAGCAGCGCCGGTTCGTATTCCTTTTTGACCGCCAGCCAGATCAAAAGCCCGCCGATCAGCTACATCACAAACTGCTGCGGCGTGATCGCCATGACGCCTTCCCATAAAAATTCCATGTTGTTCCTCCTGTTAATTTTGTTTTCCTTCATAAATATTCTGTTTCCTGGAGCCCCTTGCCAAGATACACCTGCTCTGGCAGCTGTCTTTCTTCGCGCCAGACATGCAGCCATGTGAGTGTTTTTGTTTCATAGGACGCTTTTTCCTAATAAAACAAAAAAGACTTTCAGCATACGTTTCATCCACATATGCTAAAAGTCTTGTTCCTCACATTTGAATCATACGGCACACGCTTTTTGTTACAAAAGCACACTGCCATCTGACTTACACAAGGCATGTAACCATGAGGTTTACTATCCTCAGGGTCTGTTGGTTACATGGTTATAACTACTCCCTTTTAACGCGATCATCATATCATACGGTTTTTTCCCCGTCAAGGTCAAACTGAGTATTTTGTGTTAAGAAAATGAAAAGCTACGAAAGCACGAAACCTGCTATGCTTCCGCCGGCATATTGACACCCGCGATCTTAATATTAACTTCCAGAACCATCAGACCGGTCATATTTTCAATCGCTGTCTTTACTTTGTCCTGCACCTTTTCACTGACTGCCGGGATGCTGTAGCCATATTTCATATTTAAGGACAGATCCACAACCACGTGATCCTCGGTTACGGTCACTTTCACGCCCTTGCTCAAATTTTTCATGCCGAGCTTTCCGACCAGTTCATTTGTGATATTGCCAGCCATCGAATCGACACCGTCTACCTCGGTCGCTGCCAGACCTGCGATGATCGCCACTACCTCATCAGCAATTTTCACTTCTCCAATGCGGTCCTTTTCATATACGATATGTGTGCTTCTATCTTCTGCTTCTCTCGCCATTCCAAATCCCTCCTGACCACTTCCATGTACGCCCGGAATCTTCTCTTCCCACAAAAAACAGATGCTCGAATACTTCCAGAAATACATTTCAATTAAGTGTCTTTATTATACCAAAAATACAGGAGTTTGCAAAGGCATTTCCGGTTCGAATCTCATCCGAGTTACTGTTCACGCATACGTGCCCAGTAACGGAATTTGCCGTGGCTTCGCATTTAAATACGGCAAATTCCTGCTGCCACCACGTTTTCTTACGGCACTTTCGGTTTCAAAAGTGCCTACCCGGGAACATTAACTCATCCGAACTTCCTCAATCTCCCAGGTTTAAAAGGGAAATCACGATATTCTCCGCCGATATCTCGGTTTTCCGTTTTACAATATCCTCGATCTGCGCGCGCTGCGGATCTGTGATGGACGGCGCGTTGACAACGACATCCACTTTTCCATCCGTGATGCTGACAACCGGATCGGCAAATCCTTTCGCCATCAGAAGCGTTTCCGCTGCATTTTCCTTCTCCGCTATCGCATTGAGTGCCAGCATATCCTGAACGGCTGCCTCTTTTGCCGACGCATCCAGATTTTCATTGTTAATCAGGGCATTCAGCGCTTCGCGGTTCTTGGCGCGGATCTGTTCACGGCTGAGCTGTACATTGGCTATGTACTCTGCCACGCCGGTTCCGCCTGTCAAAACCGCCTCGCCCGGGTTATCGACTGCCGGATTGTCCGCAGATGCCTCATCTCCGTCCGCCGCTCCCTGCGCTGTGCCCTCCTCACTGCCTGCTGCCAGCGGATCGCCCTCTCCCGGATCGTCAAGACTTGCAATCTCCTCATATTCACCGTCCGCCACGCTTCCGGACACCGCCTGATTTTCCGAATATATATCGCTATCTGAAATCTTGGTCGCCCCCGCTTCATATGTATCCGCCCCCGGCAGATCGGATTTTCCCGCATAGTTGAGATACCCCGCCGCCGCAATCATGATCGCCAGCGTCGTGATGATGATTTGATTTCTCCTGAAAACGCGTTTCATCTTCATTCTCATATTTGCATACTCCTTTATTCCACCCGCTTTAATACTTTTATTTTATGTGCCGGCAGTCCGAATAATGCCTGCATCGCTTCCGAAATTTCCTTCTGTACCGACGCATTTCCTCCTCCCTGTGCGCTGATCACGATACCGGAAATCTCCGGTGCCAGCTCTTTTTCAACTACCGGTTCCCCGCTGCCTGAACTTCCCGCCAGCACGGTGCTCTCCCGCAGCGATTCATCCGCCTGCTGCCGCGTACCACCCGAAGAATCCGTCTCCGAGGTGGACGCCCGGCTTCTCTCCTTATCCACCCGCAGCACCTTTTCCGAAGAAGAAAACAGAGTTAGCATCACATCCACCTCACCCACGCCGTCCACCTTCTTTAAAACGTCCCGGATCCGCTGCTCCAGGCGAAGCTCGTAGAGGCGGTTGGCGTCCTGCCTGGATGCAGTGCCTGGCAGACCTGTTTCGACATCCGAATCACTCTCTTCTGAACTTCCATTTTTGTCCTGCCCTGCTCTATTCCCAGCGTTTGTTCCTGTTCCACTCTCCGCCCATCTTTCCCCTGACTGCCAGACTCCCGTCTCAATCGTCTTCTTCCCAAACGGCGCATATAAGATCAGAATTGCCAGCCCAAGCACCAGCAAAATCAGCCATTTTTCATTTCGTTTGACCCATTCCCTGTCAAGGTTCCATCCTGACTTCCACATGATCCGCCTCCACCTGATAAAACGATGCCAGCCGCTGCTGAAGCTCCCAAATCTTTTCCCCATTCATCCATGAAACTGCCTGCGCGGCGGCGGGTTCTCCCTGCTTCTGCTCCTGTTCAAGTGAAATTTCAATCGGGGAAATTTTTTCTATTTCAATCATCGAACTCGGATCCTCCTGTTCCGCCGCTTCCATCCCCGCCTCACTTCCCGCCACATACACCGTCACACTCCGCACCGAGGCAAATTGCTCCGACTCCGGATCTTTTTCCAGCTCTACGTCCGCCTTTTCCACGGAAAATCCCGCTTCCGCTGCCACCCGCACTGCCTCCTTGGACGCTTCCGCCTCATACTGGCTCAAAACCATATTTCTACGCCGCACCTCTATCTCATCCATCTCACTTTTCAGCTCGCCTGCTTCATTTTCAAACGAAAGAGATGTAAACAGATAATTCAGCCGCTCCTCCAGACGCAGCCCGTCCGTCAGCGGCTTCAGCACAATCAGAAGCAGGATACAGCCCGCAAACAGACGTATATATTTTTCATACTTATGTGCGGGCAAAAGCCCGGTCAGAACGGTCAGAAACACTAGATAACTGACGATATTCCCCGCCCAGTGAGTAATTGCTTCCATCTTCTACCCCGCAAAATAAGCCGCGTTCGTGCTCGCACACACCACCGCGATCGAAAGCGCAAATAACACCACCGCCGAACCAGCTGCTGCCAGCAAAAAATAAAATCCTTTCGCCACAGCGCCGACTGCCTCCACCACCCGGCTGTCACTGACCGGCTGCAAAAGCGCCGCGCTTCCCTGGCACCCCAGATAGAGGATTAAAAGTTTCAAAAGCGGCAGAAGCGACACCGCCGCCAACACAAGCACTCCCCCGATGCCCACCGTATTCCGGATCAGGACGCTGCTTCCAAGAAGTACCTGCGACACTGCCGCCGCGCCCTGTCCGATTCCCGGTATCAGGCTGACCGCCCGCCGCAGCGCCGTCTGGCGCACCGAATCTGTATACGGCGCAATCATTCCCTGCAGCACATGAAAGCCCAGCACCACTCCCAAAAGCGCCTTGCTGCCCCAGCGCATCCCCTGTTCCAGCAATTCCAACGCTTTTGAAAACAAATCCTTCGAGCTTAAATGTCCCGCCAGCGACAGCAGGACATACAACTGGGCGCATGGCAGAAACAACTGTAAAAACACCCATTCCGCCACATTGACGGAAGCAAGTGTCCACGCATATCCAGCTGCTGCCGAGGTACTTCCTCCGGAAAAGGAAACAGCCAGAAAAAAAGCAGGAACCAGCACCCGGACAAATTCAAAGAGCTGCTCCAACAGTGTCCGCGTGATCCGCACGCCATTCAAAAAACTGGCAGCAAGCAGTGTAAAAATCAGAAGATACGTGACATAAAAGCCCATCTCCGATACCTGACTGTCGGCAAAGAGACTCGAAAAGCTGGCGAACACCGCTCCTAAAATTCCCAGAAGGATGACCTGCCCCATCCATCTGCCATTTTCTGAAATTTCCCGAAATAGGGCTGTCCGGCAAAAATCCATCAGCATCCGAACCACACTCTGATAATTGCCAGAGAGAAGCATCGAAAGGATTTCCCGGAATGAAAGCCCCGGGACTGCCGAACCTCCCGCTTCCCTTAAAAATGCTTCGATTCTGCTTAAATCCAGTGAGTTCAGAAGAGAATCCATATTCTCGCCAGAAACACTGAAATCCGAATCTTCGGATATCTTTTCACCATTTGCCGCCGACACCGTTAAATGATTTCCTGCCATCAAATATACACTCAAGAACATAACGCTCACTGCCCGCACAACCATCTTTGTTCCCACCGTCACCTGCTCTCACCATCTTTCCGCTTTTCTGCACTTACCACTTCCCTACGCCAAAAACTGCTTCACCGTCTCCAACAATGCCAGCAGAATCGGCATACTGACCGCCAGAATGGACAGCTTCGCAAATATCTCAATCTGTGTTCCCAGCGAACCGTACCCGGCATCCTTGCAAATCCCGGAGGCAAATTCGGCAATATAAGTGATTCCCGCCATTTTCAAAAGCGCCGACAAATACACTGGACTGATCCCGATGCAGGATTCCATCGTCCGAAGTGTTTTCAGAATCACTTCCAGCTTTCCCGCCGCATAGAAAAAGAGACACAGCCCCGCCGCCATCACAATGTACGTCCCATACTCGCCGCCTTTTCCCTTGAGCTGGACTGCCAGAAGAACTGCCGTGATCCCAAGAACCGATACGGTTAAAATTGACATTTTTTACCGCCCTTCCCTGCAATGTACGCTCGGAGTCTTTCCCGCACTCGCTTTTGCGGCTGATTTTTCGCCAGCTGCACCCGAATTTCATCAACATACGCCTCAGAAATTTGGGCACAACTGACAAAAAATCATCTCTCAAAATCAAGCACAGAAAAATTCCGAGAGTCCATTACAACGCAAACAATTCCTTCATCGTCTCAAACAACTGATAAATATACGGCACCATCCAGAACAGTACCAAAAGAAGACCCGCAAGACTTGTGAGAAATGCCTGTTCCTCCCGCCCACTGTGTTTGAGGATCTGGCAGAGGACGGAAACCAGGATACCGACTGCTGCAATCCGAAATATTAGATTAACTCCCATTTTCTTCCCCCACTTACATCAACACCACTGCCAGAAACAGCCCGCCTAGTATCCCAAGTTCCCAGCACAGCCGTTTCTTCTCCGGCTCTTCCCGCCGCAGCTGCTCAATCGCCCGTTCCAATTCTTCCAGATACAGTGCCAGCGTCTTTTGCTGCATTTCCAAATCGAGATACCCGATGCTGTTTCCAAACCGGCACATCAGCTCCCATTCCTCTGTTCCTAACATCGGACGAATCCCCTGCTCTTCCAGAACCGCTTCCCAGATACTCCCAAACGGACACTCTGGATTCGCTTCCAGCCGCTCTCCTGCCACCAAAAATAGCTTCCCCGCTTTTCCATCCCCGCGTGCCCCCGCCCGGCACAGTACCAGAGGAAGAACTGCCTGTGTANCAGAGGAAGAACTGCCTGTGTATACCCAATCTCTCCCCGCAGTCCCGCGGCAATCCGTTTTACTTCCTCCAAAAAACGCCTCCGGCCAATCAGGCGCAATGCCTCACCCCCGCCAATCCCCGCACACGATACACATACAAGGCAGATTCCAAGCAATTTTATCCACATATGAGCTCCTCGCCAGCTGCATCATATACCGCCTCCACCGTTCCCGGTCCGCGTCTATTTCCCAGCACCACATACCGCTCAAACCGTTTTTCTTGCAAAAAAGAGGACAAGCCCGGTTTTTCCCGGATGTCCTCCATTGAATTTCCATGTACGGTTGCCAGAATCCTGCAGCCACAGTTCATCACATAGCGAAGCGCCTCCAAATCATTCTCACCGCCGATCTCGTCCACCGCGACCACCTCCGGTGCCATCGAGCGGATCAGCATCATCATTCCCTCCGCCTTGGGGCAGGCATCCAGCACATCTGTCCGGCAGCCAACATCGTTTTGCGGGATTCCCTGATAGCAGGCGGCAATCTCCGAACGCTCATCCACCACCCCGACCGTCTGCGCCCTCACTTTTCCACCATGCTGCTTCCTCATCTCCACCATTTTTCCAGCTTTATTTTCATGTCCTGCACCTGCCTTAGGCCGTTCAAAGCTCCCCGTCAAAGCAGAGTCCCTATCCTTTCCCTCTTCTCCATCCGACACCATCCGGATCAAATCCCGCAGAAGTGTTGTTTTTCCGCATCTCGGCGGCGCAATCAGAAGCGTATTCCGGATACTTCCCGTCCCTGAATCCGTCAAAATCGACCGTATTTTTGCTGCACACCCTATCATCTGATGCGAAAAACGGACATTTAAAAAGGTTATCGGATGAATCGCCTTTATATGTCCGTTTTCCAGTATCGTCCTTCCAGCCACGCCAATCCGGTGTCCGCCCTGCACGGTCAGAAACCCCTGCCGGATTTCCTCCCCGTAAGCATAGAGGGAAGAACGCGCCGCGCATTGCAGCGTCTCGTCCACATCCTCCCGGCTGACCCGGAATCCACTTCCGGCTGTGTACTCTTTATTTTTATATATGTAATACAGCGGCGCGCTAACCCGCAGCCGCACCTCTTCCATTCCATCCGCCTCAAGCGGAAGCGCCAGAAGCTGCTCCCGGATATTCCGGGAGAAAAAATGAAACAGCGCCCTCACATCCTGCTTTGATTGTTCCTCCTTCATCAGCCCGTCCTCCTTACCTCAATATATGAAGGACTGGCTAAAATATACCATCCGCCTATGCATGTACGGACGCACTTTCCATCCGCCGCAGCCGTCTCACCTCCATGCCTGCCATCGCAAGCGCCACCACGCCCGCCACAAAGTCCGCGATCGGTCCGGCATACATGATGCCGTCAATGCCGATAAACAGCGGCAGAATCACAATCAACGGCAGCAAAAAGAGAATCTGGCGCGTCAGGGACAGGAAAATACCCTTTTTCGGTTTTCCAATCGCCGTAAACAGGTTCGACGCAATCGGCTGCACACAGTTTAAGAACGTGAAAAACAGGTAAATCCGGAAATATTTTTCCGCAAACTGGAAATACATCTCCGATCCTTCCCCGAACAGCCCGATGATCGGACGCGGAATCAACTGGAAACACGCAAAGGACACCGCCGACACCGCAAATCCCCACCTGAGCGCCAACCCATACACCTGCCGCACGCGCGCATAATTTTTCGCGCCATAATTGAAACTTGCGATCGGCTGCATACCCTGCGAAAGACCGATGACGATCGAAAAAAACACCTGATTGACCTTCGTGATAATGCCGGCACACGCCAGCGGAATCGATTCCCCATAGTCCGAATGCGCACCGTAGTAGGTCAAGGATTTATTTAACACGATCTGCACCACCAGCATCGCAAGCTGGTTGAAAAATGCCGCCGCCCCCAATGAGGTAATCATGCTTACATATGTTCTCTGTGGTCGAAGATGCGCCGCTGTCAGCCGTCCGTTTTTGTAACGGCACAGATACCGGATAATCAGGATTCCTGAAAAAATCTGTCCAATGATCGTCGCCAGCGCAGCACCCGCCATTCCCATATGAAATCCAAAAATAAACAGCGGATCGAGTACCGTATTGATCAGCGCCCCGGATAAATTGTAAAGCATCGCATTGCGAGGGCTTCCGTCCGCCCTCACCAGATGCCCGCCGCCGTTGGTCAGAATCAGAAATGGAAATCCCAGAGCCGTGATACCCGTATACGTTTGGGCATACGCCAGCACATTGTCCGGCGAACCGAAAAAGTGCAGCATCGGCGTCAGGCATAAAAGCGCCACAATCCCCAGAATCACACCGCTTCCAAACAGAAGCGTCGCCGCATTTCCAATATAAAATAACGCCTTTTCCCGATCGCCGCCTCCCAGCGTCAGGTTAAAGGACGCCGCACCGCCGATTCCAAACAGAAGCGCCAGCGCCACACAGGAGATCGTCAACGGAAACGCCACGTTCGTCGCTGCATTACCCAGCTCTCCCACGCTTCTTCCGATAAAAAACTGATCGACGATATTATAAAGGGCGCCTACCAGCATCGCGATAATACTTGGCACCGCAAACTGCCGCAAAAGCCCGCCGATCGGCTCCGTGCCTAGTATATTTTTCTTCTGTACCTGTTCCATGAATCTTGATTCTCCTGTCTACGTTACTGCGAACAATTATCCGTCTACCTCTCGTTACTGATAATTTTTCCTCTTTACATGCCTTCCCCGCGCATGATACACTACCATCAGTTATTAAAACGGAAAGGACTTAATCACATGAATCTTTCATCCTTACTGCAATTTCGGGACGAGTGGGCGCGTTTCAAAGCCCGCCACCCTAAATTTTTCCCTTTTCTGAAAGCCGCCTACACCCGCGCGCTGCGCGAGGACAGCGTCATTTCCCTAAAAGTGACCGCCCCGGACGGAACCGAGGTGGCATCTAACTTAAAGGTCAAAAAAGAGGATCTCGAACTGCTCTCACGCATTATGAATAGCTGATTTTTAATCACCCATCATGCATTATGTCTACTTATGATACGGTTCTCCTTTTATAATCCGGAAACTCCGGTAAATCTGTTCCAGCAAAATCACGCGCATCAGCTGGTGTGGAAAGGTCAGGCGCGAAAAGCTGATCTTCGTGTCCGCACGGTTTAACACCGCCTGCGACAACCCCAGCGAACCTCCGATGATAAACTGCAGATGGCTCTCACCTCGCACGCCCAGGTCCTCCATCCATGCCGCCATCTCCTCCGAGGAACGCTGCTTTCCATCGATCGCAAGTGCAATCACATACGCGTCCTCCTTGATATGCGCCAGAATCCGCTCGCCTTCCTTGTCGCGGATCTGCGCTTCCTGCAGCTCACTCGCCTTATCCGGCGTTTTTTCATCCGCCACCTGCACGATCTCCAGACGGCAGTAACGCCCCAGCCGCTTGCTGTACTCCGCGATCGCCGCCTCCAGATATTTTTCCTTAATTTTTCCTACTGTCACTAACGTAATCTTCACTTTTTAAGCTCCCGTTTTAAAAATGCCAACAGATTCAGCCGCGCCCGGTCTTCCGTCTCTTTGCGTCTCGTTTTTACCTTTTTCACGACCGTTCCCTCCGGCTCCCGATGAATCCGGTAGATGATCCGCAGATATTCCGCGACCTCTTCCCATGCCTCGCGGCTCTCCGGAATCAGGTCGAGTCCCATCTGAAATACATGGAACATCCCGTCATAGACCGAGCAGCGCACCTTGACGCCCTCGGCGCGCGCTTTTTTCGCTGCCGCCCTTGTATCATCTAAAAGCACCTCATACGCGCCCACCTGCATCAGCATCGGCGGAAATCCTTCAAAATCTCCAAACAGCGGTGACAGATACGGATTTTTCGGATTGGCATTCCCGATGTAGCTGCACTGGTACAACATATTTTCCTTCGAATTACCAAACAGTGGATCGATCGTATAATTTTCCTCATACGATGCCCCGCTCAGACTTACATCCGTCCACGGCGACATCGTGATAATGCCCGCAGGAAGCGGCAGCCCGTGATCTTTCGCATACAGACAGAGCGCCAGCGCCAGGCCGCCGCCCGCCGCCGCCGCCCGCCGAATCTCCGGCTACCACGATCTGGGACGGCTGGTATTTCTTCTCTTCCAGAAGCCATCGGTACGCGTACACCGCATCCTCCAGCGCCGCCGGATACGGATGCTCCGGCGCCACCCGGTAGTCCGGCGTCAGAACATCCGCGCCGAAGCTGATCTGCGAATACTTAACCGCAAACCGCCGGTAAATATTTTTCATCGGACCGATATACCCGCCGCCGTGCAGCTGCAAAATGACGCGCCCCGTCACCGCCTGCTTCGGCTTCAAATATTCCATCACAAACTGTTCTGTTTTTACCAGCTCATAAATATATTCCGCCGGACATCTCCACGCCGGTTCGACCGGATTTTTCCGGAATTCGCCGGTCTGG
>NZ_FR895060.1:13596-23145 GCF_000434655.1 Clostridium sp. CAG:43
CTTCTTTAACGATGTCTCCATCACGTCACTCATCATATCACGCGTCAGATTGCCTATCATGCTGACTGTTTTCCGACTCATGCTTCTTCCCTTTCTTTCATTCAAATTTTCAATCTTCGTATTTTTATAGATCGTTCCTTTACTGTGACCGATTTTCCTGCCATTTACACATGAAACCGCCTCTTCAATTCCCGCTTCACACTCCGGTCGCCCAGAATCACCGTCGCCGCCAGCGCTGCCACCGACACACCTGCTGCCAGCACCGTCAGACGCGGATGATGCGTCCACCCGATTTTCCAGAAAATCAACGGCACAAAGCTCAGAAATGTAATTGTGATCTGATACATAAAATAGCTCTGCCAGTTCATCCGGTTGACTAACATCATCAGAAGAACCGCCGCCACCTCAAACAGTGCGACGCATGGGATCGCGTAGTCCACCGACCACCCCCGAAGCCCTGTAAGCGCGTCAATCAGAAGCAAAATTGCCTGAATTCCCAGGGACTGCCGCACCAGCGTTCCTGCCAGGCTCGCATGCCGCATGACCGAAAACCGCAGCGTCATCGCCACATATGCCGCCGCGCCCGCCGTCAGAAGCGACCATTTAAACGGAATCCGATGATAAGTCGCCAGATTCGTAAGCCCCGCCAGAAGCGATACGAGCACCAATGACACATAAAATCCCCGCACCGCACGGCGCACGCGCTCTCGATCCTGGGCAATCACTGGATAACGTCCTTTATCATGCTCCGTATCCGTGATTCCATTGCTCTCGCGCTCTACCCGGATGCCCTTTTCCTCCAAAAAGTGAAAGAAAAACTCCGGAAGTCGGTTCTCTGCCATCGCGCTCGTAAACGACAGACATAATTTCCCGTCATACGCCACTGCCCCGCATTTCATCCGCTGCTTCGGCGATGCGCCGACAAGAAGCTGAAAGCCCTCAATCGAATCTTTCAGTTCCTCCCGAACCTGCGCCGGTCCGATGTTGGAAAATGTCATCGTGTGGGCGCGGCTGGTGTGCAGAAAAATCAACTGCATCGCCAGATGTTTGACAAATAGCGGGATCGCCCGCACATACCATTTTTTCTCATTCGACACATTGTAGGAGATCGTCTCCTCCAGCCGCTCCTTCACGATCTGCTCATCCATCTGGCGGCTCACAGACGCAATCACTTCTTCCAATGCCTCCGGCGCCTTTCCCGCCGCCCACGAAATATTCACGACAGCAAAGAAGTTTGCCAGCGTCTCCGACTCAAAAAAACTCCGTAGGTTCACCGGAAGATTGAGCGCCACCGGACGTTTCAGCGTTTTCCCATCCGTCTCCGTCTGGATGATCGCCCAGAGAAGCACCGCCGCCAGATATTTGGTGATGCTGACACCCACCTTCCTGCATTCCGTCTTCAGTGCCGACACCTCAATCGTCCCCTGCAGCACTGCCATCTGATCAAATGGGAGAAATTCCCCCTGAATCGCAATCGCCGGTCTGCTGTTATAATGCCGATGCGGCAGTTTCCGGTAATGTCGCAGATAATCGTCCTCCCGGAGCGGCGAAAACTCCCTCTCTTGCACCATAACCGGCAATTTTTTCACCAGTTCCAGATAATGTTCTGTAAGCCGTGAAGCAAACCGCAGCGCCCCCAGTCCGTCCGTCAGCCCGTGAAACACTTCAAAATTGATCCTGCATCCATAGTAGCTCACACGGAATGGGAACCGCGCGCCCCGGTGCGGATCAATGAAACGGCACGGTGCACTCTGTTCTTCTTCCACGCCCGGATTCCGGTTGTTCGTCTCAAAATAATACCAGAAAAAGCCCTTCCGCAGCTTCACCCGGAAATTTTCAAACTCCGGAAGTGTCCGCACAAGCGCCCTTTGCAAAAGCTCCGGATCTACTTTTTCTTTCAGAACCGCCGAAATCCGGAATACACTGCTTAAATCCTCGCCCGACACCGCCGCAAAGAGCTTCGCCGTGTTATCCAGCCGCCTCCACGCGGCGCCCTGGATGCGGAGACGCTTTTTCTTTGGTTTTTCCTCTCGTTTCTTCTCCACTTTTTCTGAAACTATCTGTCCCGGCTCTTCCTGCTTCCCTGCAATTTCATCCTTCTGATCCTGTTCTTGGTTTTCCTCGTTCATTCTCTGTCCCATCTGCCTTTTCCACCTAAAGAAAAAGAGCAGCTGCCGGGATACACACTCCCCTGCAGCGCCCCTTTCATCCTCTTCTGAGTTCTTTTCCACATTACCGAATCCGGAAATAATACCCCACGCCCCATTTCGTATGTACATATTTCGGATCACTCGGACTCGGCTCGATCTTCTCGCGCAGCCGCCGCACATGAACGTCTACGGTGCGAACATCGCCGCCCGCCGCCGCCCGGTTGCCCCAGACAAAGCGCAGCAGCTCCTCGCGGCTGTAAACCTTGCCCGGATTGCACACCAGGAGCTCCAGAAGGTCAAATTCCTTCGCGGTCAGATTGATCTCGCGGGAAGCGATAAAGACCCGGCGGCTGTCCGAATCCAGCGTCAGATCACCCGCCTCGATGACTTTCTTTGTCTGCTGCGGCTCCTGTCTCGATTTCTTGGAGTTGCGGCGCAGGATCGCCTTGATGCGCGCCTTTACTTCCAAAATGTTAAATGGCTTCGTGATATAATCATCGGCGCCGTATTCCAGCCCCAGAATCTTATCCATATCGTCGCCTTTTGCGGTCAGCATAATGATCGGCATCTCGGAGAACTCCCGGATTGCCTGGCAGACTTCAAATCCGTTCAGCTTCGGCAGCATCACGTCCAGAAGAACCATATCATACTCCGTCTCCTTTGCCATCTGAAGCGCTTCCTCCCCGTCATAGGCGCAGGCAACTTCAAATCCATCCTGTTCCAGACTGAAACGGATTCCTTTTACTATTAATTTTTCATCATCTACCACTAATACCTTCGCCATTCTCCACCTCAACCACTATGCTTCTATCTCTCTATACTGTAATCTTATCTTTTATCTTCTGAAATGCCGCGTTCTTGATGCCAGGCACCTTCATAATATCCTCAATCGTCCGGAAACCGCCCTTCTGCTCCCGGTAAGAAAGAATCGCTTCCGCCCGCGCCGCGCCGATACCGTTTAAAGTCATCAACTCTTCTTTGGAAGCTGTGTTTAAATTAATCAATGCTGCACTGCTTCCAGATTTCTGCGAAGCTGACTCGCTGCCATTCCCAGCAGCGCCTCCGGCTCCCAAAAGCCCGAAGACATCCTTCCCTGTTTCCTGATATTTCCGAATCTCTTCCCGGCTCGGAATCCGAAGCTGCTGTCCATCCTCGATCGCCTGCGCCAGATTTACAGATTCCTGCGCCGCCTCCGACGTCATCCCGCCCGCCTTTTCAACCGCCTCATACATACGGCTGCCCGCCGGAAGCTCATAGACGCCCGGTGCGGCTACCTCGCCGCAGACGTGGATATATAGGATTCTCGGTTCCGGCGTTTGGGGATTTTCTTTTGATTGCCCCTCAGGCGCAGCGTTCTCTGCTTCATTATCCCCATCCACTGACCCGCCGTTTGACCGTTTTGCTGGACGTTCGGAGCTTTCCTGCGAATCATCCACTTCTTTTGAAAAACTATTCTGCGTCTCCAGCACCACCGTCTGCTTCTCTCGCCGGCTCTGCACACCAAAACACAAAACAGCCGCCAAAAATACCACGCCGACTGCCCCTGTTCGCATCCATCGTTTCCGATTTACTGTTTGATTTGTCTGTTTCATCTTCTGCACCCCTCTTTTTCCGAGGCGCGTTTTGTCCGTAATTCTATTCTAACCAAAACCCCCTTTAAACACAAGCAGAAAATTTTTATTCCCATCTGAAAATCACAATCCCCGCAATCGCAACTGCCGCCCCGATCGCCTTGCGCCACTCAAATCCCGCTTTCTCCACACCGAACCAGCCAAACACCTCGATCAGGTACGCCACCAGGATCTGCGCCACGACGATCAGAAGCGCTGATTTTGCCGGTCCCAGCGCGTCAAAGCTCTTGATGACCGTGTACGTGATAAATGCCCCGATCACGCCGCCGGTCAGCATATACCGCGGTTCGATCTGCCAAAGCTCCGATACCGCGCCGCGCCCCGTAAAAAGCCACATCAGCAGGCAAACCACAAATGCACTTATCTGCACCCAGCCAGCCGATACCCACATGCTGGTCTGTTTCATCACGGCAGAATTAAACACGCCCTGTATACTCATGAGTGCGCCGGAAACCAGCGCGGTTATCATTCCCCACATAAAAAATAAACCTCCGCATTCTGTTCTACATTCTCATGAAACAGCAGCCGTTTCCGACCATTCATTTCACACTGTTAGTATCCCAGATATGCGAAGGTTTATACAATTTGTGTTTATTCCCTTTTCCTGTTTAAAATCCGATTTTTCCTCCAAAACCAGACAACCTTTCATGCAGCTGATCCCTATTGAATAGAAAACGTAGCCGACACCTCTGCCTCAACATCCACCTGCCCCGGCATCAGGTTTCTGCCTGCACCCGCATCTTCCATCGCCGTTTCCTTCATCGCCATGCCGCTGCTGTAAGAAGTGTCATAATAACGCGCCTGCTGCCCGCTGCTGTACTCCTGCACATTCGTCATCGTTCCCAGCTTGCAGCCGCCTGCCTCCGCCATCGCTTCGGCTTTCACGCGCGCCGACTCAATGGCTTTTTTGAGCGCTTCCTGATAAATCTCATCAAAATTGCTGCACTGGTACTGGACCGAATCGATCGAATTGATACCCGCATTGACCGAATCGCTGATGATCGCCCCTGCATCCTCAATCGCAACATCCGATACAACAACCTCCGTCGTCATCTCATAACCAGTGATCTTCTTGCCATTGTCCCAGTCATAGATCGGATTCAGCCCCAGACCGCTCGTCTGCACCGAGGTATCTGCAATTCCCTTTTCCTTCAAAAGCGCCAGAACCGCATCCAAATCCGTCTGATTCTCCGACTGGCAGGTGCTCGCATCTGACGCCTGTGAATAGACACTGTAGGTAATTTCCGCAATATCCGGCTCCGCCTTGATTTTCTCCTGGCTCGTCACCGTGATCCCCGTATTTTCCGCCGACTGCACCGTCACCGATGCCGGTGCGGACGTACAACCTGCCAGACCTGCCGCCGACGTCATTGTCATCGTGCCTGCTGCCAGCAGAAATGCCATCCTGTTTCGCATCATCCCCATTTTTCTCATAAAAAATT
The DNA here is from genome assembly GCF_000434655.1 of Clostridium sp. CAG:43. Lineage (NCBI taxonomy): Bacteria > Bacillati > Bacillota > Clostridia > Eubacteriales > Clostridiaceae > Clostridium > Clostridium sp. CAG:43. The sequence continues at coordinate 18,820 of NZ_FR895060.1, forward strand.
CCTCCCGTTTTTCTGTTTCATCCGTGAGTTCCATCCCACAATGGGTTCGGACCTTCCGGAACAACAACTGGTACACTGTCATTCTTACTATAGTTATACCTGAAAACGAGAGGAAATGTATTGCTTTTCTCTTAACTTTCTTTCGCTTATTTATTACTATTTTTTTCCTGTTTCATCCGTGCTGCACGCACCAGATGCTGTGCCAGAACCGCCGTCGTCACGCCGCCGACACCGCCCGGAACCGGGGTTGCCGCCGAAGCAGTTCCATCCAGATCGGCAAAATCCACATCGCCGCAGAGTTTTCCATTTTCATCTACATTGATCCCAACGTCAATGACAACCGCATCCTTTTTTACATAGGTGTGGTTGATCATCGCTGCTTTTCCCACGCAGGCAGTCAGAATATCCGCCTCCCGGCATACCTCCGGCAGGTTGGCGGTTCTCGAATGGCAGATGGTCACGGTCGCATTTTCATGCAGAAGCAGCATCGAAAGCGGGCGTCCCACAACCATGCTTCTTCCTACGACTGCCACCCGTTTGCCAGAAAGCGCGATATCGTTCATTTTCAGCATGCATACCACTGCCTCCGCCGTACACGGCGCAAAACCGCTCGTATCGCCGCTGAACACCTTTGCGATATTGACTGGGGAAATACCGTCCAGATCCTTCGCCGGATCGATCATTTTTTCAATATCCTGCTCGTTGATCTGTTTTGGAAGCGGGCGCAGCATTAAAATACCGTCCACCGACGCATCCGCATTGATCGCCGCAAACTCCTTCTTAAATGCCTCGTCCGAGATATCTCCCGGAAATACCTTCGATTCCACCTCAAGCCCGAACGATGTCAGCTTCTTCGTTGCGCCTTTCTCATAGGAAATATCATCCGGATTCTCGCCCACCCGGATAATCGTCAGTTTCGGCACCCATGTCAGGGTTTCCAGCCCTTTTTCCACCTGCTCTTTCAGCTTTGCCGAAACAGCGTCTCCCTTCATTGTAATCATCTTGTCTGCACCTTTCGTTTTTATTTATGATGAATTTCCCGCGCTTTTGCGCATATTCATTTTAAATTTTTCTTAAAATGAAAGCGACGCCAAAAGACCGGCTCCGCCTGCCATCTCAAGCAGGTAAACCGTCACAATCGCCGCGATCGCCACTACCACCAGGCTCTTTCCCTTATATCCCAAAATCACCGCTACGATCGTTCCTCCGACCGCCGAATAGAGATGTCCTGTGGAGGTAAATACATCCGGAAATGTCAGTGCTCCCAGCACTGCATACGGCGTATAATCTAAGAAAGATCGGATAAACTTCGAACGGATCTGTTTCCGGAAAATCGTAACCGGAAGAACACGTGGAATATATGTAACCAGTGCCATCAAAAGGACACAGGTCAGCACGTATTTCATATCGAGTGTTCCGGCTGCTCCTGCTGCTCCTGCTGTATTCATCATTCTGCCCCCTCTTTCTGACTCTCGTCCTGACCGGCTTCTTTACCGTCCGGATCATGCGGGAATTTCCATGCACCGAACGCCGATGCCGCGATCGTAACCAGAATCACCCGGAAACCGGAGGAAATACCGGCAAAAACCGGAACATATTTTAAAATGCACATCATCACAACTGCCAGAATGATGACGCAGCACACCGACCGCGATTTGCGTGCCGCCGGCAGAATCAGTGCAATAAACATCGCGTACAGGGCAATTCCCATCGCATTCTGCAGCGCCTGCGGCAGAACCGCCGAGATCGCGCCTCCCAGCCAGGTTCCAAGATTCCACCCCAGAATCGGCATCGTGATAAGTCCCAGCATATACGACGCTTTCAAAATGCCCGGATGCAGGGAACTGACGACAAACGTCTCATCCGTAATGCCGAATGCCAGTGCCAGGCGCGCCCCGGTTCCCGTCTTTTCATCGAGCTTCTGGGACAGGGACAGTGACATCAGCATATAGCGCAGGTTGATGACAAACGTCGTCAATGCCACCTCAAAGTACCCAGCCCCCGCCAGAATCAGGTTTGTCCCTGCGAACTGTCCGGCGCTCGTTAAGTTCGTCAGCGATATAAAAACCGCTACCCAGACCGGCAGACCGCCCGACACCGCCAGGAAGCCAAACGTAAAGGAGACCGGCAGATACCCCAGTCCAATGGGGATACCGCTCTTTAGCCCCTCATAAAATGTCTTTTTCCAACTCATTCTACTTTTTCACTCTTTCTGTTCACGCAACCGTCTATTTTTCAGGCTTCACATACCGCGCATGCTGCCCGTTCAGCCACTCTACCCCGCTCACAATTCCTTCTTCCGAAAATGGAAATTCCTCGCGGGTCTTCTCCTCTTCCGGCGTTGCGTCGTATCCATATGGTTCCGGCCACGATGTCACGGTCAGGACTGTCTCCTCGACCGTCTCTCCATCTGCGCCGTCTTCTTTCGGTACTTCGCGCTTTGTCATCTCCATCCGGTAGCGCATCCCGGTATCACTTCCGGTAAATTTTTCTTTTTTCAGGAAATTGACCGGCATCACATCTTTTCTCGTTATCATGCCATTTACCCCCGGAATTTATAACGGCGGATCACCGCCTGCAGCGTTTTTCTTCCATTGTACTCATTGATGTCCGGATAATACACGACGTCGATCTCCCGCCGTCCGGCGCGCTCTTCCTCAAACGCCGTTCCGTCACCGAAATATAGCGCCTCGATCGCGTGTCCGTCTGTCTCTTCCAACGTCATTTTTACGACATTCCGGTTGCGCCCCAGTACGCGGCTCGCCCGGATGCGGAGTGATTTCTCTGCAAACAGCGGCTTTTCGTTGCCCTGTCCAAACGGTTCGAGACAGGAAAGCTCCCTCACAAGGCGTTCTGTCACATATCCCACCGGCATCGGCACATCGATCCAGACTTTCGCTTTAAAATCTTCCTCCGTCAGCCCCGCATTTTCATTCAGTCTGCGCCGGAACTCGTCAATGTTCTTCTCTTCCAGCGAAAGCCCGGCTGCCAGCGGATGACCGCCAAATTTGAGCAGCAAATCGCTGACCTCTGTCAGCTTTTTAAACATATGGTACTCATCGATGGAACGTCCCGAGCCTTTGACCGCCTCCTCGCCGCGCGTCAGCACGATCGCCGGCTTCTGATAATATTCCCTCAGGCGCCCTGCAATAATGCCCGCCAGCGATTCATGGCATTCCGGCAGAAAGACCACCAGCACCTTGTCCTTCTGATACCAGCTCTCTACCTGCAGCTTTGCCGCCTCAGTCCCCTGCTCGGTCATATCCTTGCGGGTATCATTTAATTCCTTAAGTTCCTCTGCCAGGCGTTCCGCCTCTTCCTCACTCTGCGCCCGCAGAAGCGCCAGCGCTTCCTTTGCCGTTTTTAATCGTCCGCCCGCATTCAGGCACGGTCCAATGACAAATCCGATATGGTATGCTGTGATCGCCCCCAGATCAAGATTATTTTTCTCCGCCAGTCTGCGAAGCCCTAGATTTTTGGTCTGCGCCATCTTTTTAAGACCGTATTTTACCAGAATCCGGTTCTCATCCTGCAGCTTCATCACATCACCGACCGTCGCAATCGCGGCAAATTCAAGCAAATCCAGCCATTCCATCTGCGGCACGCCCCGGCGGGCATATAAAACCTGCACCAGCTTGTATGCCACCACTGCGCCGCAGATCTCCGGAAATGGGTACGGACAGTCTGCCTGTTTCGGATCGATCACCGCATCCGCCGGTGGAATCTTCTCTTTTTCCCCATCTAAGGGCACCTCATGATGATCCGTGATGACAACCGTCATGCCATATTTCTTCGCCAGCTCCACCTGATGGAACGCGGAAATACCATTGTCACAAGTCAGAATCACCTCCACGCCGTCCGCGTGCGCCTGTTCGATGATCGATTCATTGATTCCGTAGCCATCCTTGATGCGATCCGGTATCTCAAAATCTACATCACTGCCCAGCCGTTCAAATGCCTGCAATAATATGTACGTCGAACAGACGCCGTCAATATCATAATCACCGACGATCCGTATCTTCTTTCCAGTATCCACAGCCTCACACAGGATGGAAACGGCACACTCCATATCTTTTAACAGCATCGGATCATACAGATCATCCAGCGTGCCATTTAAATAGCGGTCGATCGCCGCCTCTCCTTCGATCCCACGGTTCCGGATAATACGCGCCGTAACCGGATCGATCCGAAACCGCGCCCCGATCTGCTTAAAATCTGCTTTCTTGGTCTGAAGCATCCAGACTTCTTCTGCCATTTTGTTCCTCCTATTATCTAGATGTACTCTCGGAGTCTTTTTTGCACTTGCTTTTGTGGCTGATTTTCCGC
>NZ_FR895061.1:0-2483 GCF_000434655.1 Clostridium sp. CAG:43
TTGACATTCGACAAAAATCGTGCTATAAACACTGAATAAATCTTTATGGTTTTAAATGTGCCTAAAAAACGGAGGAAAAAATTCTGTTGGTACATTCAGTAAAAAGGAGTTGTTTATTATGAAACAGAGAAAAATTATGCTGAAAACGATAGAAGATGCCAAGAAATTTGTCAATGCTTCTATAAAATGCGATTTTGATATTGATGTTTTTTATAACCGTGTTGTTATTGATGCCAAGTCGATTCTGGGAGTTATGAGCCTGGATCTGACACAGATTCTGACCGTTGAGTACATGGGCGAGGATGCAGAGTATGAGGCGTTTCTTGACACGATGGAAGCAAACAATGTGACAGCGGCATAAAAGGGCTGGAAGGCTGGTTCAAGCGGAACATAGATATCATAGATATTTTGGAAGGATATGTACGGTCCGAATCGGCATGATGAAAGAAAAGTTGATAGTACGAAAATAAAGAAAGACTGCGGGTGCCGGAGAGAAGATGGTGTCTGCAGTCTTTTTGATAGACATAAAATGTACGGGGAAGGGAGGAACCACACATGGAGCTGACCGGCAGGCAGATACGGATCTCCGTCCGCAATCTGGTTGAGTTCGTTCTGCGTTCGGGGGATATTGATAACCGGCGAACGGCGGGTGCACAGAGAGAGGCGATGTTAGCTGGGGGACGGATGCACCGGAAGATACAGCGGCGGATGGGATCAGGGTATCAGGCGGAGGTGTCGCTGCGCCATTCGGTGGAGGAGGACGGATTCCAAATCGTGGTCGAGGGGCGTGCGGATGGAATCATACGGGATGGAAAAGATGTCACGATCGATGAGATCAAGTGTGTTTACCAGGATGTAAACTGTCTGGAAGAAGCGGTTGGCGTGCATATGGCGCAGGCGCGCTGTTATGGATATATCTATGGATTACAGGAAGCGCTGGACGAAGTGACACTGCAGCTCACCTACTGTAATCTGGAGACGGAGGAGATCCGCCGCTTTCAGGAGATCCAGACGATGGACGAACTTTCCGAATGGTTTGCTGGTCTGATCCATGAATATGTCAAATGGGCGCGTTACCTCTATCACAACGGGCTGCGACGTGATGAATCAATCAAAGCGCTCGAATTTCCCTATCCGTACCGGGCGGGACAGCGGGATCTGGCGGTGGCGGTTTACCGGACGCTGGAGCGCGGGCGCAGGCTGTTTGTCCAGGCCCCGACCGGGATTGGAAAGACACTTTCGACGGTATTTCCGGCGCTTAAAGCGATCGGGGAAGGGCATGGGCAGAAACTCTTTTACCTGACGGCGAAGACGATCACGCGGACGGTGGCGGAAGAGGCGCTGGCGATTTTGCGGGAACGCGGGCTGTATTTTCGTTCGGTCACGATCACGGCAAAGGAAAAGTTGTGTATTTTGGAAAAACCGGTGTGCAATCCGGAAATGTGCCCGCGTGCGAAAGGGCATTTTGACCGTGTCAATGATGCGGTGTATGAAATTTTGCATCAGGAATTTGGAATCACGCGTTCGGTGATTTTAGAGTATGCGGAAAAATTTCAGGTCTGCCCGTTTGAGTTCTGCCTCGATATTTCTTCGTTTGTGGATGGGATCATCTGCGATTATAATTATGTCTTTGACCCGGATGTGCGCTTGAAACGTTATTTTGCGGATGGGGCGGAGGGAGACTATTTCTTCCTGATGGATGAAGCTCACAATCTGGTATCGCGCGCGCGGGAAATGTACAGTGCTTCTATTATAAAGGAAGAAGTGCTTTTGACGAAAAAGGTACTGGGACATCGTGCGCCGGCGCTGGGGCGGCAGCTTACAAGGTTAAATAAGGCGCTTCTGGAGATGAAGCGGGAGTGCGGCGGCTACCAGCTGCTCAAGGATGCCGGACATCTGGTTTCAGTGTTAAACAGTGTTTTTGGAGAAATGGAAAAGTATCTGGAAAAGCCGGGCGGGGAAGATGGACGGGACACGATTCTGGATTTTTATTTTTCGGTGCGACATTTTTTAAATATGTATGAGCGGGTCGATGAGCATTACAGGATTTACACGGAACTTCTGCCGTCCGGCGAATTTGTCATCCGGCTTTATTGTGTCAATCCGATTGAAAATCTGGCGCAGTGCCTGTCGCAGGGGAAAGCGGCGGTCTTTTTCTCGGCAACGCTTCTGCCGCTCCGGTATTACCGGATGCTTCTGTCGGATCAGGAGGAGGACTATACGGTCTATGTGCCGTCCCCGTTTCCGCAGGAGCGGCGTCTTCTGCTGGCGGCGACGGATGTGACGAGCCGGTATACGCGGCGCAATGAGACGGAATACCGGCGGGTACTGCACTACATCCAGGCGATGGCAAGTGCAAAAAAAGGCAATTATATTGTGTTCTTCCCGTCGTACCAGTATATGAACCGGGTGCGGGAAGTGGAAAAACGTTTTGGGAAAACCGGAAAAAGTATGGAAGTTTTGATCCAGGATTCTTACATGAC
>NZ_FR895061.1:2501-4625 GCF_000434655.1 Clostridium sp. CAG:43
AGGAGGAACGGGAAGCATTTTTACAGAAATTTTCTCCCGAACGAACAGCTGAACGTGATACCTCCCTGGTGGCGTTCTGCGTGATGGGCGGTCTGTTTTCGGAGGGAATCGACTTGACAGGCGACCGGCTGATCGGCGTGATCGTGGTCGGAACCGGGCTTCCGATGGTATGCACGGAGCAGAAAATTTTGCAGGGATATTTTGAAGAAGCGGGAAAAGATGGATTTGCATATGCCTACCAGTATCCGGGCATGAATAAGGTACTCCAGGCGGCAGGGCGGGTCATTCGGACCGCGTCCGATCAGGGCGTCATCCTTTTACTGGATGACCGGTTCTGGCGTCGGGAGTACCGGGAATTATTTCCAAGGGAATGGAGCGATGTCAAACGGGTCAGTCTTTCGTCTCTGGAGCAGGAGCTTCAGGCATTTTGGAGCCGTTTTCCAGAAGTTCAATAAATTCACGCGATGCCTGTGAGATCGGCATTGTCTCATTGTGGACGACGACGAGCTGGCGCGGCGGCAGGGCTTCAGTCAGGGTCAGGGCATAAAGTTCTTTTTCGCCAGCCGGGAGACAGAAATCCGGGACAAATGCGATGCCGAGACCGATGCGCGCCAGATCGATGAGCAGATCGTTGCTGCTTAATTCAATCTCCGGTACGAGGTCAAGCTGGTGCTTCTGGAACATGTTGTGCAGAAATTCGCTGGTGGTACTCTTGCGATCCAGCATGAGGATTGGGAGCGCCTGCAGCTCGCGCAGTGTAACCGGGCGGTCTTTCATCGGAAAATAGGTCTCATTGGCGACGAATATATCGTTGAATTCGCGCAGCACATGGATATTCTGCGTTCCACCGAGCCCGGAGTTTGGATAGTTCGTCAGAATAAAATCGACCTGACCGTTGTCCAGAAGCCGCGCACATTCGATGGAGGTACGGTTGGTAACCTTAATGTGGATATTCGGGTAGCGCTTGTGAAATTCGCTTAAAAATGGCACCAGATAATAGCGGCAGATCGTATCGCTTGCGCCAATGCGGAGCTGACCGCCGTTTAAGCTGTTAGAGTCGAGCAGCTGGTTTTCGCCCTGACGGATCAGGTTCATCGCCGGTTCCACGTGCTTGAGTAGGATCTCGCCTTCCGGGGTAAGCTGTACTTTTTTTGTGCTGCGGATGAAAAGAGTCTGGTTCAGTTTCTTCTCCAGTACCTTGATCGACTGGCTGACCGCCGACTGAGAGATGAAAAGCTGCTTAGATGCCTCGGAGAAACTTAACGTCGAGGCTACGTGGTAAAATACTTTATATAATTCATAGTTGATATCCATTTATTAGCCCTCCTTATAGAACTGTATTCAGTGTAACATGATTGGAGGGCGGAGTCAATAATGATTGTATCTGTGTTTTGTTTGTGATAAAATGACGGAATCATCTTAGAAGTATGTATTTTTTAGGAGGGAATACCACATGGAATCTAATACATTTTATGATATTTACTTAGAGGAACTGAAAAATCTCCCGCAGGGCACGCCGGAGGAGGAAGCGGCGCTTCTGAAAAAACTGACGGAGGGGGACAAGACCGCGGCTTCCCGTCTGACGGAGTTAAAACTGGCGAAGGCGGTTCAGATCGCGGAGGAGTACCACGATCGGGGACTTCCGGCGGGCGATCTGGTGCAGGAGGCAAATATGGCGCTGTTTCTGTTCGCAAGCGAGTACGAAAACGGTGATTTCGACGCGCAGATGGAGAAAAAGGTGCGCGCGGCGATCGAGGATGCGCTGCAGATTCAGAACCGCGAGACGAAGATCGAGGAGGAGATGGCGGCGCGTGTTAATGTCCTCAAGGATATTTCTGCGAGCATGGCGCGGGAGCTGGGACGTGAGGCGACCCTTGCGGAATTGGCGGAGCGCATGAAGATGAGCGAGGATGAGATCCGTGATATCATGAAGCTGACGATGGACGCGATGAAGGTCAGCGGTCAGGCGGCAGAGATGGCTCAGAAAGAGATAGATGAACAGGAGTAATAGAAAATGCTGTTTTATTTGGTACGCCACGGTCAGACCGACTGGAACCGGGCGGGAAAGATACAGGGAACGACGGATATTCCGCTGAACGAAACAGGACGGCAGCAGGCGGAGCA
>NZ_FR895061.1:4712-5165 GCF_000434655.1 Clostridium sp. CAG:43
TATGCCAGCCCGCTTGCGCGTGCATTCCAGACGGCGGAGATCCTGGCAAAGGAAGAAAAATTACCGCTCCGCCGCCTGACGGGGCTGCGGGAGCGCGATTTTGGATACTGGGAAGGCAAAAGTTGGCAGCAGGTGGAAGCAAAGTACCCGGATGAATTTCATCTGTGGAGGGAACAGCCGATGGTCGGCATCCCGTCCGGCGGAGAATCAAGAAAATCCTGCGAGGCGCGGAGTGAACGGGCGATCCGACAGATTTTGGAGGAGACAGCCGGGGATGCGGTGATCGTGGCGCACGGTGGGATCCTCGTCTTTTTGATGAATTATCTGCTCCGTTTCCATCGGGAGCCGCAGGAGATCATTGTGGCGAATGCCAGTCTGTCGGTTGTTTCGTATGACCGTTCGACGGGGATGGGAAAGCTGCTTGCACTGAATGAGACAGGGACGTTGGAACAG
>NZ_FR895061.1:5290-12344 GCF_000434655.1 Clostridium sp. CAG:43
ATATATTAATTTTACTAATCTATAAAAATTGTGTATGATAAAGGCAGATGCTAGAAGAAGGCATTTGCCTTTTATGCTAAAAAATGAATGTATTTTACAGAACATGAAACATTAAAATACGAAAAAACAGGAGGAAAACATGAGCGTAAGACGTATTTTCGTTGAGAAAAAACCGGAATTTGCCGTATTGGCTCACGATCTGAAAGAGGAGATCGCAAGCTATCTGGGGATCGACACGATCACCGATGTCCGCGTACTGATCCGCTATGATATTGAGGATGTATCGGAGGATACATATCAGAAAGCGCTGATTACTATCTTCTCTGAGCCGCCGGTTGATTTTGTCTATGAGGAGGCATTCCCGTCCAAGGAAGGCGATACGATCTTTTCCGTTGAGTTCCTGCCGGGACAGTTCGATCAGAGAGCCGATTCCGCAGAACAGTGTGTGAAACTTCTGAATGAAGAGGAAAATCCGGTGATCCGTTCCGCGACAACTTATGTTATTTCCGGAACACTGACCGCGGAGCAGATCGAGGGCATCAAGTCCCTGTGCATTAACCCGGTGGATTCCCGTGAGAATAACAACGCAAAGCCGGAAACGCTGGTAACGGTATTTGAGCAGCCGGAGGATGTCAAGATTTTCGATGGTTTCTGCGGTTATGGCGAGGCAGAGTTAAAAGAACTCTACGATTCCCTGAACCTTGCGATGACGTTCAAGGATTTCGAGCATATCCACAACTACTTTAAGAACGAAGAGAAGAGAGATCCGTCTGTGACCGAGATCCGCGTGCTGGATACATATTGGTCCGATCACTGCCGTCATACGACCTTCCAGACTGAGTTAAAGGACGTTACCTTTACAAAGGGCGATTACAATGAGCCGATGGAAGCTTCCTACAAACAGTATCTGGCAGATCGCGAGGTTCTCTACAAAGATCGCGATGACAAGTTTGTCTGCCTGATGGATCTGGCTGTTCTTGCTATGAAGAAGCTTCGCCGTGAAGGCAAGCTGGAGGATCTGGAGGAGTCTGAGGAGATTAATGCGTGCAGTATCGTAGTTCCGGTTACCATCGACGGCAAGGAAGAAGAGTGGCTGGTAAACTTTAAGAATGAGACCCACAACCATCCGACCGAGATTGAGCCGTTTGGCGGCGCTGCCACCTGCTTAGGCGGTGCTATCCGTGACCCGCTTTCCGGACGTACCTATGTATATCAGGCTATGCGTGTGACCGGTGCGGCTGATCCGACCCGTCCGATGTCGGAGACACTGCACGGCAAACTTCCGCAGAAGCGCATCGTAAAGGATGCAGCACATGGCTACAGCTCCTACGGTAACCAGATCGGTCTTGCTACCGGCTATGTAAAAGAGATTTATCATCCAAATTATGTGGCAAAACGTATGGAGATCGGTGCTGTTATGGCAGCAGCTCCACGCAAAAACGTCATCCGTGAGACTTCCGATCCGGGCGATGTAATCATCCTGATGGGTGGACGTACCGGCCGTGATGGTATCGGCGGCGCAACCGGTTCTTCCAAGGTACATACCGAGGAGTCCATCGAGGTCTGCGGCGCAGAGGTTCAGAAGGGCAATGCACCGACCGAGCGTAAATTACAGAGACTGTTCCGCCGCCCAGAGGTCAGCCGTCTGATCAAGAAGTGTAACGACTTTGGCGCCGGCGGCGTGTCGGTAGCGATCGGTGAGTTAGCTGACGGACTTCAGATTGACCTTGACAAGGTTCCGAAGAAATATGCAGGTCTGGACGGAACGGAGATTGCGATTTCCGAGTCACAGGAGCGTATGGCTCTGGTGGTAGACCCGAAAGATGTTGATAAGATGCTTGCTTATGCAGCAGAAGAGAACCTGGAGGCAGTTCCGGTTGCCGTTGTTACCGAGTCCCCGCGCCTGGTTCTGAACTGGAGAGGCAAGACGATCGTAGATTTAAGCCGTGCATTCCTGGATACCAACGGTGCTCATCAGGAGACAACCGTTACCGTTGAGGTTCCGACCAGGGAAGGCAATGTATTTGATAAACAGGAAGTAAAGGATGTCAAAGAAAAATGGCTGTCCATGCTTTCTTCCTTAAATGTATGCTCCCAGAAGGGTCTGGTTGAGATGTTCGACAGCACCGTGGGCGCAAGCAGTGTATTCCTGCCATACGGCGGTGTCCACCAGATGACCGAGACACAGGCGATGGTGGCAAAACTGCCGATGAGCAAGGGCAAATGTGATACCGTTACCATGATGAGCTACGGCTATGATCCGTACCTGTCCAGCTGGAGCCCGTACCACGGCGCTACTTACGCAGTGCTGGATTCTGTTGCTAAGATCGTGGCAAACGGCGGTGATTTCCACAAGATCCGCTTTACCTTCCAGGAGTACTTCAAACGTATGACGGAAGATCCGAAGAGATGGGGCACACCGTTCTCAGCTCTGCTCGGTGCTTACAGTGCACAGCTCGGATTTGGACTTCCGTCCATCGGCGGCAAGGACAGTATGTCCGGCAGTTTCTATGATGAAGAGCACGGCGAAATCGATGTACCGCCGACACTGGTTTCCTTTGCAGTTGATATTTCCGATACCAAACACGTGGTATCTCCGGAATTTAAGAAAGCGGGCAGCAAGATTGTTCTCTTTACCATCGAGAAAGATGCACATGACCTGCCGGTTTACAGCCAGATCATGGATGGTTACGAGAAAATCTACCGCGATATGGAGTCTGGAAAGATTATTTCTGCATATGCGGTTGAGGGTGCTGGTGTGGCAGAGGCTGTCAGCAAGATGGCATTTGGTAACCGCCTGGGCGTAAAGATTGAGCACAATGTAGATCCGAGAGACTTCTTCGCCGCTGGCTGGGGCAATATCGTCTGCGAGGTTCCGGATGGCAAGGTAGGTGAGCTGTCCATCCCGTACACTGTGATCGGTGAGGTAACCGACAAGGGAACCTTCGAGTATGGAAGTACCGTGATCTCTATGGAAGAGGCTCTGAAAGCATGGACCGGAACCCTGGAGAAAGTGTTCCCGACCGCTTCCGGCGCACCGATGAAGGCAGCAGAAGAGACACTTTACAATACCGATAAGGTATATGTATGCAAACATAAAGTGGCAAAACCAACCGTATTTATTCCGGCAATGCCGGGTACCAACTGCGAGCTGGACAGTGCGAAAGCGTTTGAGGCAGCCGGAGCGGAGACGATTGTGCGTGTATTCCGCAACCAGAATGCATCCGATATCCGTTCTTCCATCGAGCAGTACAAAGAGGATATCAAGAAATCCCAGATCATTATGTTCCCGGGTGGATTCTCCGCAGGTGATGAGCCGGATGGTTCGGCTAAATTCTTCGCTACGGTATTCCGCAACGAGGCGATGATGGAGGAGATCGACAAACTGCTTCATGACCGGGATGGCCTGGTACTGGGTATCTGCAATGGCTTCCAGACATTAATCAAACTGGGACTTTTAACCGGAGGCAAGATTGAGCCGCAGAAAGCAGATTCCCCGACTTTGACAACCAACAACATTGGACGCCACATTTCCCGCATGGCATACTTAAAGGTTGTATCTAACCTGTCCCCGTGGCTCAGAAAAGCAGAGCTGGGAGGCGTATACTGCAACCCGATGTCCCATGGTGAAGGACGTTTCGTAGCCAACGAGGAGTGGCTTGCAAAACTTCGCGCAAATGGTCAGATCGCGATTCAGTACAGCGATCCGAACGGAAACTTATCCGTCAGCGAGGAGTGGAACCCGAACGGTTCCTACCAGTGCATCGAGGGTATCACAAGCCCGGATGGACGTATTCTTGGTAAGATGGGTCACAACGAGCGCTGCTGGAGCGATACAGGCATGAATATCTATGGAAATCAGGATATGCAGCTGTTTGCTTCAGGTGTGGAGTATTTCAAATAAAATGAACACCTGCTTTTAAGTAAGGTAGAAATAGACCGGACCGCAGAAATCTGCCCCGGTCTATTTTTTGTGTGATAGAAAATTCCTTGGAATTCCCCATCACACAAAAAGGTACATTCTTTTTTATGTCACAGGAAATATCAATTATGATATAAATTCTACCATTGACGAAAATGTCAGAAAACCTTAAACAAAAAGTTATTCTCAGGTAATAAAAGTGTGCTATCCTGTCAATAACAGAAAGCAGACATTTACTTCAAAAAAACAAAGGGAAAATTTTGAAAATACCGACAGTTTATTTTGACGCAGGCAGATATGTTTGTTATAATGGAAACAAAAGTTTGTACGCGAGAGTACATTAAAAAAGGAGGATGGGATATGAGACATAACCTGAAGGCAGCGGCGGTTTCCGCTCTTGCTATCATGGCGGCACTGGCTATGAGTATTCCGGCATACGCGGCTGACAAAAAGATCTCGGAAGTTAAGTTCCGTGTCAATGCGAAACCGGAAGCGGGCGACAGCATCGGGGATCCGGATGTACAAGTTACGAAGGGTAATGTTGAGATTACCGAGCAGGAGTTTGACAATGACGACAGCGAGTGGGAGAGAGGTGATAAGCCGGTCATCTACCTGACGATCGAGGCAAAGGACGGTTATCAGTTATCCGGCACAAAGCTTTCTGCAACCAAGTCGGCTTACAAAGTTACGAAGCGATCTGGCGATAAGAGCGAGTGGAAAGTTAAGATTACGATGTCAGCTGTTGACGGCGATTTGGATACGGTCGAAGATCTTAGCTGGAGCAATCGTACCGCAACTTGGGACAGCGTATCGGATGCAAGCAAGTATGAAGTTAAACTGTACCGCAACAGTTCTACCGTAACGACTGTTACAACCACAGGCACAAGCTACAATTTCTACCCATACATGACGAAATCCGGCGATTATACCTTTAAGGTACGCGCGGTTGACGGAAGCGACAAGGGTGAGTGGAGTGACGAGTCCGATGAATATTATATGAATTCTTCAGATGTGTATACAGGTACACCTCCGACCGATAATTCTTCTGGTGGTTCCACTCCGGCAAATGCGAATGGTCAGTGGGTAAACAGCATTTACGGCTGGTCTTACTACATCAATGGTGTACCGGTTAAGAACAACTGGGTATATGTTGATAATGAGTGGTATCATCTGAATGCAAACGGCTTCATGGATACAGACTGGATCTATACTGATAATAACTGGTTCTATTTAAACCCGGTATCCGATGGTACGAGAGGCAAGATGCTGACCGGATGGCAGCAGATTGGACCGTACAAGTATTATCTGAATCCGGTATCCGACGGCACTCGCGGTGCAAGAAAGACAGGCTATCAGTTCATCGATGGCGCATGGTATCTGTTTGACCTGAATAGCGGAGCACTCTGGACGAACATGGTAACTCCGAACGGTATGGTAGCGGATGCAAATGGTGTTCTTCACTAAGGAACTATCTGGCAGCAGACCGGAAGAGGATCTGAGATGCGGAAACATACATAAATGAAATAAAAATCAGACAGCGGCAGACAGCGGACGAGCGAAAGCAAGTGGCTGATGCCGCTGTTTTTTTGTTTTTCTTGCACAGAAGGGGGGAAAAAGGATATAATAGAGAATCATATTGAGAAGCCGGAGAATTGATGAGGCGGGAATAAGAAACAGAGAGGAGAATCGATAAATTACGATGAAACCAACTGTATTATTGTATAATTTTACTGATTCCAAAAGAAAAATGAAGGTGCAGCAGGCGCTTATGCCGCTGGGATTCCGCTTAAGGGCAGTGACAAAGGAGGAGTACGGGCTGCCGGTGGGCGTGCTGGCTGGTGTGAAAGGACTGAATGAGGATGTCCTCAAGGAAGCCAGACAAGCAATAGAGGCTGTGGAGGAAACGCAAAAAGAAGAGTCCGCTCAGAAACAGGCAGACGGGAGGCTGCAGCGAGAAGTGCCGGAGAACGATTCTTCCAGGAAAATGGATTTCTCAGATGAGATGGCGATCATGGCAGGCTTTTCTTCCGCCCAGATCGATGCATTTATCCATGCACTCCGAAAAAAGGGAGTCGGACGGATTGATTATAAAGCAGTCCTGACACCGTATAATATGAAGTGGGATTCGGTACAATTATATGAAGAGATCAAAAAAGAGCATGAGATGATGACGGGGAAAGGTAAAGACGAAGCATTGTGATGCCATGGGATTGGTGAAAGGTCATTTTACTGCTTGATGTGGAGGTGGAAAGATGCTGGAAAAAGTAGATTTGAATAAATCAGTGGATAAGGAAAACTACAAGAAGCTTCGGGAAGAGATGGATGTGAAGCTGGGAGAATTGCAGCGCGCCTGTAAGGCGGAAAAGATCCCGGTTGTCATCGTATTTGACGGCTTCGGGGCAGGCGGTAAGGGAACGCAGATCAACCGCCTGATCCAGCCGCTGGATCCGCGCGGTTTTGATGTTTATGCGAGCCGGGAGACGGGGGAAGAGGAACGGATGCGTCCATTTTTATGGCGGTATTGGACGAAGACACCGGAAGATGGACGAATGATGATCTTTGACAAGAGTTGGTACGATAAGGTTACCGTTGACCGGTTTGACAAAGAGACGAAGCGGCAGGAGCTAAACGGGGCGTTCCGGGATATCCTTTCATTTGAAAAGCAGCTGGCAGATTCCGGCATGATTCTGATCAAATTGTTTCTGTATATTTCCAGGGACGAGCAGAAAAAGCGCTTTAAACGGCTGGAAGAAAGCAAAGAGACTGCGTGGCGTGTGACGGAGGCGGACTGGAAGCGCAACAAGGATTACGATACATTTCTGGAGATGAATGAGGAAATGCTGCAGCGGACGGATACCGGGTACGCGCCGTGGACGATCGTGGAAGCGACTGATAAAAATTATGCGGCAGTCAAGATTTTATCCACCGTCACAGACCGGCTGGAGTATGAGCTGAACCGCCGCCGAATGGAACGCGAGGAAGGGGCNCCGAATGGAACGCGAGGAAGGGGCGGTGCATCCGCCGGTCAAACTTCCAGATGAGCGGTTTAAAAATGGCGTGCTTTCCGGCGTGGATCTGACGAAAACGCTGACACGCGAGGAATATAAGGAACGTCTGGATAAGCTGCAGAAA
>NZ_FR895062.1:0-1255 GCF_000434655.1 Clostridium sp. CAG:43
GCAGATTTATGGCGAACGGCGAATCGTGATATAATGTGAACACTTAGCGAGATGTTTTAAGGAGGTATCAGCATTCATGCGGGAAATTCCAAAGCCGGGCGAGCGGTACCGGCATTTTAAAAATAAAGAATATCAGATTCTGGCGGTGGCGACCCACTCGGAAACGGGGGAAAAGATGGTTGTCTATCAGGCGCTCTATGGAGAATATGGCGTCTGGGTTAGACCGCTTTCTATGTTTATGGAAGAGGTAGATCGGGTAAAATATCCGGAGGCGGCGCAGAGATACCGGTTTGAGCGGATTGCGGCGGGTCCGTGGGAAAATTCGAAACAGCAGGAAATAAGGACAACCAGAACGACTCATGTCGTAAATGAAGGTGTACGCCGTTCGAAAATGTCGGACGCAGCCACTCATTCCTGGGACATACCGCAGGAGGAACCGGAGCTGCATCCGCTTGTGGCAGAATTTCTGGATCAGGAAACGACCGAGGGCAGGCTGGAAGTACTCCAGAGAATGAGCGGCAAGGTGGACAAGCGGGATCTTGACAGTCTCTGCTTCTGTCTGGATATGAATCCGGTCGGTGGAAGCGTGGAGGAAGAGCTGGACGCGATCCGTCAGTGTATCCGGATGCAGCAGAGGTACGATGCACCGCGCCTGCGGTATGGAAAGTGAGCGGCTGTCTGGCAGAAGAGTCTGGGTAACTGTTCACGGGTAGGCACTTTTGAAACCGAAAGTGCCGTAAGAAAACGTGGTGGCAGCAGGTTAGAAAACAGGATGGTTTGAGATGTTTCAAATAGAAGAAGAACTGAAAAAACTGCCGGGGCAGCCGGGTGTTTATATTATGCACGATGCGAAGGACGCGATCATCTATGTCGGCAAGGCGATCAGCCTAAAAAACCGAGTCCGCCAATATTTCCAGAGCAGCCGGGATAAGACGGCGAAGATCAAGCAGATGGTCTCGAAGATAGCACGTTTTGAGTACATCGTGACGGATTCGGAGCTGGAAGCGCTGGTGCTGGAGTGCAACCTGATCAAAGAGCACCGCCCACGCTATAATACGATGCTCAAGGATGACAAGACGTACCCGTACATCAAGGTGACGGCTTCGGAGGAGTACCCGCGGATCTTGTTTTCACGCCAGATGAAAAAGGATAAAAATAAGTATTTTGGTCCTTTTACGAGCGCGGGGGCAGTCAAAGACACAATCGAGCTGATTCGGAAGATATACCGGATCCGGGCGTGCAGCCGGAAGCTGCC
>NZ_FR895062.1:1266-3848 GCF_000434655.1 Clostridium sp. CAG:43
CCGGAAGCTGCCGCAGGATATGGGAAAGGACCGTCCGTGCCTCTATTACCATATTCACCAGTGCGACGCGCCATGTCAGGGGTATATTTCACAGGCAGATTATCAGAAATCGGTGAAGCAGGCGGTCGGTTTTTTAAATGGACAGTATGAGCCGGTCATGAAATATCTGGAAGAAAAGATGAGGACGGCGTCCGAGACGATGGAGTTTGAGAAGGCGATTGAGTACCGGGATCTGCTTGACAGTGTCAGAAAGGTGGCGCAGAAGCAGAAGATTACGAGCCAGAGCATGGAAGATCGGGATATTATCGCGATGGCGAAGGATGAGCGCGATGCGGTTGTGCAGGTGTTCTTCGTGCGCGATGGCAAGCTTATTGGGCGGGAACATTTCCATATGAATCTGACCGGCTCGGAGAGCAAGGCAGAAATCTTAAACAGCTTCGTCAAACAGTTTTACGCAGGAACGCCGTTTGTGCCGCATGAGATCTGGGTGCAGGAGGAGTTAGAGGACGCGGAGGTTATCGCCAGCTTCCTGACGGCGCGCCGGGGACAGAAGGTGCGCTTTGTCGTGCCAAAGATGGGCGAGAAAGAGCGGCTGGTCGAGCTGGCGGAGAAGAATGCGAAGATGGTGCTCTCCCAGGATAAGGAGAAGATCAAGCGCGAGGAGCTCCGGACGATCGGGGCGATGAATCAGATTGGATCGTGGATCGGGCTTTCGGGAATCAAGCGGGTAGAAGCCTACGATATTTCCAATATCAGCGGTTTTGAGTCGGTCGGTTCGATGATTGTCTACGAAAATGGACGTCCGAAACGCAATGATTACCGCAAATTCCGTATCCGGACGGTTCAGGGACCGAACGACTACGCTTCGATGCGCGAGGTGCTGCTGCGGCGGTTTTCCCATGGCCTGGAGGAGACGAAGAAACTGCAAGCCGAGGGCGGCGATCTGGCGATGGGAAGTTTTACGCGTTTTCCAGATCTGCTGATGATGGATGGCGGACGCGGACAGGTTAATATCGCGCTGGAGGTATTAAGAGAGCTTCAGCTGGAAATCCCGGTCTGTGGCATGGTAAAGGATGATAACCACCGGACGAGGGGATTGTATTATCAGAATGTGGAAATTCCAATCGATCGCCATTCGGAAGGATTTCAGCTGATCACCCGGATTCAGGACGAGGCGCACCGGTTTGCGATCGAGTACCACCGGAGTCTCCGGGGCAAGGAGCAGGTGCGCTCCGTGCTGGATGATATCAAGGGCATCGGACCAGCGCGCCGTAAGTCTCTGATGCGGACGTTCAAGACGATCGAAGCAGTCCGGGAGGCGAGCGTGGAGGAGCTGGAAGCTGCGCCACAGATGAACCGGGCAGCCGCTGAGGCAGTCTATATATTTTTCCGTGATGACAAGCAGGGGAAGATGTGATAGGATGTAGACAATAGTAAAAATAAAAGGAGACAAAAGTATGGGTGGAGTGACGATAACAGAACTGATCGATAAGATGGGGCTTCGCAATATGACGCCGGAGCTGGAGACGGACAATGTTATGCTGGTGCATGCGGATGTGAACCGTCCGGCATTGCAGTTGACTGGATTTTTCGACCATTTTGACAAGGACCGTGTGCAGATCATCGGTTATGTGGAAAATGCGTACATCTCGACCCTGACTCCGCAGCGCCGCCGGGAAATGTTTGACAAACTGCTGTCTTCGGGTATACCATGTCTGGTATATAGCCGCGGCATGGCACCGGAGGAGGAAGTGCTGGAGCTGTGTAACCATTATGGGGTTCCGTGCATGGTATCGGAGAAGACGACTTCGGATCTGATGGCG
Organism: Clostridium sp. CAG:43; assembly: GCF_000434655.1. Taxonomy (NCBI): domain Bacteria; kingdom Bacillati; phylum Bacillota; class Clostridia; order Eubacteriales; family Clostridiaceae; genus Clostridium; species Clostridium sp. CAG:43. The sequence goes on from NZ_FR895062.1 coordinate 3,090, forward strand.
GAGATCATCCGCTGGCTGAACGTCAAGATGGCGCCGATGATCAGCATTCACGGCGTACTGGTCGATGTATTTGGCGAGGGTGTCCTGATTATGGGCGAGAGCGGTATCGGCAAGAGTGAGGCAGCGCTGGAACTGATTAAGCGCGGTCACCGTCTCGTCAGCGATGATGTGGTCGAGATCCGCCGCGTCAGCGATGAAACCCTGATCGGTTCGGCACCGGATATTACCCGTCATTTCATCGAGCTTCGCGGTATCGGCATTATCGATGTCAAGACGCTGTTCGGTGTAGAGAGCGTAAAGGATACACAGTCGATTGACATGGTAATCAAGCTGGAAGAGTGGGATAAGGACAAGGAGTATGACCGCCTTGGCATGGAAGATCAGTATACCGAGTTCCTTGGCAACAAGATTGTATGCCATTCAATCCCGATCCGTCCGGGACGTAACCTGGCAATCATCGTAGAGTCGGCGGCAGTCAACTATCGTACCAAGAAGATGGGATATAATGCGGCGAAAGAACTGTACAAGCGGGTACAGGCGAACCTGGCAAGAAGAGATTAATGGAACGATTCACGCAGTCTGATTCGTGTGATTTAGTGCGGAAATCCCGACTTGCAAGGGATGGAGCCGTTATGAAATGAATAAAGGAAAATAGATATGTCTAATTTTTATCAGAAACTTTGTGATGCCATCGGCGCTGCTTCCGTGCGTGAGCAGGAGCCGATGAGTGCACATACGACCTTTCGGGCTGGTGGACCA
>NZ_FR895062.1:3865-15708 GCF_000434655.1 Clostridium sp. CAG:43
ACCAGCCCGCTATTTTGTGACCCCGGAGGGCGAAAAAGAGCTGGCGGCAGTGCTGGCGGCGTGCCGGGAGGCAGAGAAAGCGTATTACATATTAGGAAATGGAAGCAATCTGCTTGTCAGTGATGCGGGCTATCCGGGCGTGATGATCCTTCTGGGAAGCCAGTTTACAGAGGTGGTCTGTCCGGAGGGCGAACCGGGCGTCTATGAGCTGGGCGCCGGTGTGTTGCTTTCGCGTGCCGCCAGGGAGGCGCAGAAGGATGGAATGACCGGATTTGAGTTTGCAGCCGGGATTCCTGGAACCGTGGGCGGCGCGGCGGTCATGAATGCGGGCGCTTACGGCGGAGAATTAAAGGATGTGCTGGAATCTGTGCGCGTGATGACGCCGGACGGCGAGGTAAAAGAGCTTAAAACGGAAGAACTGGATCTGGGTTACCGCCACAGCTGTATCCCGGAGCGCGGATATATCGTTTTATCGGCGCGGATCCGTCTGGAGAAAGGTGATCCGGAAGCGATCCGGGTGCGGATGGATGAACTGGCAGCCAAACGGCGGGAAAAACAGCCGCTGGAATATCCGAGTGCCGGAAGCACCTTTAAGCGCCCTGAGGGCTATTTCGCCGGAAAATTGATCGAAGATGCCGGACTTCGCGGCTATCAGGAGGGCGGCGCACAGGTGTCGGAGAAACACTGTGGTTTCGTTATCAACCGCGACCATGCGACGGCTTCGGACATCGCGGGGTTGTGTGGGACGGTGCAGAAGCGCGTGTATGAGCAGTTTGGGGTGAAACTGGAGACGGAAGTAAAGATGCTGGGCTTTTAAGATATTAAGATATATAGAGTATGGAAAAGGGAGGAACAATATGCGGCTTGTGATCGTAACCGGTATGTCGGGAGCCGGAAAGACGGCGGCACTGAAAATGCTGGAGGACATGGGATTTTACTGTGTTGACAATCTCCCGATCCCGCTGGTGGGAAAATTTGCGGAGCTGGTGCAGAGCAGCAGCGGGGAGGTAAGCTGTGCAGCGTTGGGAATCGATGTCCGCAGCGGCGACGAGCTGGCACAGCTGGAGGGAACACTGAATGACTGGAATAACATCCAGTTCCCGTATGAGATCCTGTTTCTGGATGCCAGCGATGAGGTGCTGATCAAGCGATATAAGGAAACGCGCCGTTCCCATCCGCTGGCAGGAAAAGAGCGGCTGGACCGCGGTATTGCGAAAGAGCGCCTGAAACTCGATTTCCTGAAAAAGCGGGCGGACTATATTCTGGACACCAGCACGCTTCTGACGCGGGAGCTCAAGGCGGAGCTGGAACGGATTTTCATGGGGCGCGAGCGCTTTTCCAGCCTCTTTGTGACGATCTTAAGCTTTGGCTTTAAATATGGGATTCCGTCGGACGCGGATCTCGTGTTTGACGTCCGTTTTCTGCCGAATCCTTATTATGATGAGAATTTAAGAAGCCATACCGGCAATGAGAAGGCGGTGCAGGACTTTGTGCGCCGCGGCGGGACGGCAGACGTATTTTTGGATAAACTCTATGACATGATTGACTTCCTGTTTCCGTACTATGTAAAAGAAGGAAAGAATCAGCTTGTCATAGCCGTCGGATGTACCGGTGGAAAGCACCGTTCAGTTACGGTGGCGAACCGGCTCTATGAGCGCCTCAAGGAGCACTCGGAAATAGGGCTTAAACTGGAACATCGGGACATAGAGATGGATAACCGGACAAAAGGGTAAACGGAGGTAGAGGACTTTGTCATTTTCAGCCCGGGTAAAGGAAGAGCTGTCGCATCAGCTGAGCAAGGCGAGGCACTGCCAGATTGCAGAGCTGGCGGCGATTTTGAGCCTTTGCGGCAAGATTCATATCGATGAAGAGGATCATTTCAGCATACGGATCCACACGGAAAACGTAGCGGTTGCACGAAAATACTTTACATTATTGAAAAATACATTTAATATTAAGGCGGACATTTCGATCCGGCGCAATGCATTTTTAAAAAAGAGCCGTTCTTATACGCTTCTGGTGCGCGATCACGAAAATGCACTCCGGGTGCTGGAGGCGGTCAAGATGGTGGATGCGCAGGGAAATGTTGGGGAAAACCTTTCGGTGGTGCGGAATCTGGTGATTCAGAATGCGTGCTGCAAGAAGGCATTTATCCGGGGCGCTTTTCTGGCAGCCGGATCCTTAAGCGATCCGGAGAAATTTTATCATTTTGAGATCGTATGCGCGTCGCTTGAAAAGGCGGTGCAGCTTCAGAATGTGATTCTGACATTCGACATCGATGCGAAAATAGTTGTCAGAAAGAAGTATTATGTGGTATATATAAAAGAAGGCAGTCAGATTGTGGAACTTCTGGGGCTGATGGAAGCGCATGTGGCATTGATGGAGCTGGAAAATATCCGGATCCTGAAAGAAATGCGAAACAGCGTCAACCGCCAGGTCAACTGCGAGACTGCCAATATCAATAAGACTGTTTCGGCGGCAGTCAAGCAGCTTGCGGATATCACATACATCCGTGATACGGTCGGGCTGGATTACTTGCCGGAGCTTCTTTCAGAGGTAGCACAGGTTCGTCTGGAGATGCCGGATGCAACCTTGAAGGAATTGGGGGAGAATCTGAGCCATCCAGTTGGAAAATCGGGAGTCAATCACAGGCTCAGAAAGATAAGTGCAGTAGCTGAAAGTCTCCGCGAAGAGCGGGGCGAGTAAAGTTAGGTTATTGTTCACAGGCAGGAATTTCCCGGATGGAAAATTCCGTGCGATACAGTAGTGGCAGCGGATTTTGCCGTTTTTTTCGAGCGGGGCTCGATGAGGAGGATATTATGACAAGTAAGGAAATCAGAATTGGTTTGAGTTCAGGTCTGGAGGCACGTCCTGCGGCGATGCTGGTGCAGGTGGCAAGCCAGTATGAGAGCAGCATCTATGTGGAAAGTGAAGAAAAACGCGTCAATGCAAAGAGCATCATGGGCATGATGACGCTGGGACTGGCAGAGGGCGCGCACGTAAAGGTAACGGCTGATGGCAGCGACGAGGAGAGTGCGATCGAGGGAATTGAGAAATATCTGAGCAATCAGTAGAAATTAAGATTTCTGACCGTTTTTCGGAAAGAGACAGGGGACGTAACAGTTACACAAAACAAGAGCTTTGATAGATGAGGGGGTGTCGTTTCGCGGGAAACGGCAGTCCCTTAAAAGATCTGAATGGGAGGAAAAAGGTGGCATTTACACATCTGCATGTGCATACAGAGTACAGTCTGCTTGACGCATCGAGTAAAATAAAAGAACTGACCGCCCGGGCGAAGGAGCTGGGGATGGACAGTCTGGCGATTACTGACCACGGCGTCATGTACGGCGTGATCGATTTTTACCGGGCAGCCAGGGAAAATGGGATCAAGCCGATCATCGGCTGTGAGATCTATGTGGCGCCCGGATCGCGTTTTGACCGGGAGGCGGGAAGCGGCGAGGATCGCTATTATCATATGATTCTGCTGGCGGAAAATAATATCGGCTATCAGAATCTGATGAAGATCGTCTCCAAGGGCTTTGTCGAGGGCTTTTATTATAAACCGCGTGTGGATGACGAGGTGCTGAGAACCTACCATGAAGGCATTATTGCACTCAGCGCGTGTCTGGCGGGCGAGATCCCGAGGTATTTGTCGAGAGGCATGTATGAGGAAGCGTGCAAGTCGGCGCAGAAATACCGCGATATCTTTGGACCGGACAATTTCTTCCTGGAATTGCAGGATCACGGCATCCCGGCGCAGCGGACGGTCAACCAGGGCTTGATGCGGATGAGCCAGGAACTGCAGATTCCGCTGGTGGCGACGAACGACTGCCACTATATTTATAAAGAAGATGTGGAATCGCACGATATTTTGCTTTGTATCCAGACGGGCAAAAAAGTCACGGACGAGAACCGGATGCGCTATGAGGGCGGGCAGTTCTATGTCAAATCCGAGGAGGAGATGCGTGCGCTGTTTCCGTATGCACAGGAAGCACTTGACAACACGCACAAGATCGCCGAGAGGTGCAATGTCGAGATCGAGTTTGGCGTGACGAAGCTGCCGCAGTATGATGTTCCGGACGGATATACGTCCTGGGAATATCTGCAGAAGCTCTGCGGGGAGGGCTTTCACAAGCGCTACCCGAACGACGATGGGACGCTGCGGGAGCGCCTGAGGTATGAGCTGGACGTTATCCATTCGATGGGATATGTCGATTATTTCCTGATTGTGTGGGATTTTATCCATTTTGCAAAATCAAACGGCATCATGGTCGGTCCGGGACGTGGTTCGGCGGCGGGCAGTATCGTCGCGTACAGTCTGGAGATCACGGACATCGACCCGATCCGCTATCAGCTGATTTTCGAGCGTTTCCTGAACCCGGAACGAGTTTCCATGCCCGATATCGACGTCGATTTCTGTTTCGAACGGCGTCAGGAGGTTATCGACTATGTCGTGCGGAAATACGGAAAAGACCGCGTCGTGCAGATTGTTACCTTCGGTACGCTGGCGGCAAAGGGTGTCGTCCGCGACGTGGGGCGCGCGCTCGATATGCCGTATGCACAGTGTGATGCGATCGCAAAAATGATTCCGGGTGATCTCGGCATGACGCTAGACAAGGCGCTCAAAGCCAGTCCGGATCTGCGTGAGGCGTATGAGTCGGATGATTCGGTCAAATATCTGATCGACATGAGTAAACGTCTGGAGGGGCTGCCGAGACATACCTCCATGCATGCGGCGGGCGTTGTCATCAGCCGTGCGGCGGTCGATGAGTATGTGCCGTTGTCCAGGGCATCTGACGGTTCGATCACGACCCAGTTTACGATGACGACGCTGGAAGAGCTGGGACTTCTGAAAATGGATTTCCTGGGTCTTAGAACCCTGACGGTTATCCAGAATGCGGTTCGCCTGGTGGAGAAAACGACCGGAAAACCGCTTGATATAGATAAGATCGATTACAACGATAAAAAGGTGCTGGATTCAATTGGAACCGGCAAAAATGACGGTGTGTTCCAGCTGGAGAGCTCCGGCATGAAAGGATTCATGAAAGAGTTAAAGCCGGAAAACCTGGAGGATCTGATCGCCGGTATTTCCCTGTATCGTCCGGGTCCGATGGATTTCATTCCACGTTATCTGAAAGGCAAAAATGACAAGGCTTCGATTGCCTATGAGTGCCCGCAGTTAGAACCGATTCTGGCGCCGACCTATGGCTGTATCGTCTATCAGGAGCAGGTTATGCAGATCGTGCGCGATCTGGCTGGCTATACCTGGGGACGAAGCGACCTGGTGCGCCGTGCGATGGCAAAGAAAAAAGCGGCAGTCATGGAGAAAGAACGCCAGAATTTCGTCTACGGCAATGCACAAGAGGGCGTAAAGGGCTGTATTGCGAATGGGCTCGACGAGAAGACGGCGAACCATATTTACGATGAGATGATCGATTTTGCGAAATACGCCTTCAACAAGTCGCACGCGGCGGCGTATGCGGTTGTCTCCTACCAGACGGCATATCTGAAATATTACCATCCGGTCGAATTCATGGCGGCGCTGATGACCTCGGTCAAGGATAATGTTACGAAGGTATCGGAATATATCATGAGCTGCCGTCAGATGGGTATGAAGATCATGCCGCCGGATATCAATGAGGGCGAGGGCGGCTTCTCTGTTTCGGACGGCGCGATCCGCTATGGTTTATCGGCGATCAAGAGTATCGGTCAGTCGGTGGTGGATGAGATTGTGCGGGAGCGGACCGAACATGGAAAATTCCGCTCACTGGAAGATTTCATTGACCGGATGTCGGGCAGGGAGGTCAACAAACGCACATTGGAAAGCTTTATCAAATCCGGTGCGATGGACGGGCTGCCGGGAACCCGCAAGCAGAAATGTATGGTCTGCGGTTCGATGGTCGATCAGAAGAATAAAGAGAAGAAAAATACGATGGAAGGGCAGATGTCACTCTTTGATTTTGCAGCGGAAGAGGACAAGAAGAGTTTTCAGATCACATTTCCGAATGTCGGAGAGTATTCGAGGGAAGAATATCTGGCATACGAGAAAGAAATGCTGGGCGTCTACGTCAGCGGGCATCCGCTGGAGGAATATATCGGCACCTGGGAGAAAAATGTGACGGCGAAGAGCTCCGATTTTGTTGTGGATGAGGAGACCGGTTCGGCGGTGGTTCACGACGGCGCGTATGTGACGATCGGCGGAATGATCACCGAGAAAACGGTTAAGACGACCCGGAATAACAAAATGATGGCGTTCCTGACGGTGGAAGATCTGGCGGGAAGTGTGGAAGTGCTGGTATTCCCGAAGGATTATGAAAAACGGCGCGATATGCTGATAAAGGATGAAAAAGTCTTTATCCGCGGGCGCGCATCGGTCGGCGATGAGCCGGTCGGAAAACTGATCTGCGAGCAGATTATCCCATTTTCGCAGGTGCCGCGCGAGCTGTGGATTCAGTATGCGGACAAGGACGCGTATCTGGCGGGAGAGAAAGAACTTCTCGACCTCCTGAAAACAAGTGATGGAAATGACACCGTGATCATTTACCTGGGACGTGAGCGCGCGAAAAAGGTTCTGCCGCGCAACTGGAATGTGCGGGCAGGCGAGGCGCTGGTGACGACGCTCAGCGAGATGCTGGGAGAGAAGAACGTCAAGGTGGTGGAGAAGCCGCTGGGGAAGATTTCTTCATAAGTGTTAAAATTTGCATTGGACATTGGAAGCTTTGGTAACTGGGCACGTATGTGTGAACAGTAACACGCTTTGGCGACATGTTAAAAAAATATCATAAAAAATCTTGAAATGACCTATAAAATGAATTACAATAAAATTGTTTGAAAATTGTGGTAGCACGCAGTGCAGAACAATTTGGTATCAGAAGGGTCAAAAGATTCGAAAATAAAACGGCTGGTTCACGGTTGGGGATGTGAAGCGGAAAGCCTTAGGACGGAGGAATAAGCGATGGCAAAAGAGGTTAAAACGATTGGTGTACTGACAAGCGGCGGCGATGCGCCGGGTATGAATGCAGCGATCCGTGCGGTGGTCCGGACTGCGATCAACAAGGGCATGAAGGTAAAAGGTATCATGCGTGGTTACGCTGGACTTTTGCAGGAAGAGATTGTGGACATGGACGGAACCAGCGTGGCAGATACGATTGGCCGTGGCGGTACGATCTTATACACAGCCCGCTGTCCGGAATTTATGACCGAGGAAGGTCAGAAGCGCGGCGCAGAAATCTGCCGCAAGCACAACATTGACGGTCTGGTCGTCATCGGCGGCGATGGTTCTTACCGCGGCGCCGGAAAGTTATCCGCGCTGGGAATCAATACGGTAGGTCTTCCGGGCACGATCGATCTGGATATTGCCTGCACCGATTATACGATCGGGTTTGATACCGCGATCAACACGGCGATGGAGGCGATCGATAAGGTAAGAGATACTTCCACCTCCCATGAGCGCTGCAGTATCATCGAGGTTATGGGACGCCACGCGGGATATATCGCCCTGTGGTGCGGTATCGCTAACGGCGCTGAGGATATTCTGCTTCCGGAGCGGTACGATGGCAATGAGCAGATGCTGATCAACCGCATCATCGATAACCGGAAACGCGGCAAGAGACATCATATTATCATTAATGCCGAGGGCATCGGACATTCCGCGTCGATGGCGAAGCGAATCGAGGCGGCAACCGGCATCGAGACACGTGCGACGATCCTTGGTTATATGCAGCGAGGCGGCGCGCCGACCTGTAAAGACCGCGTCTATGCGTCCATCATGGGCGCCAAGGCAGTGGAGCTGCTGGAAAAAGGAAAAACCAACCGCGTGGTAGCGTATAAGCACGGCGAGTTTCTGGATTTTGATATTCAGGAGGCGCTGAATATGAAGAAGGATATTCCGGAAGATCAGTATGAGATTAGTAAGCTGCTGATTCGTTAAGGAATTTGATGGCTGCTTGTGAGATGGGCTGGCATATGAACGGAGAACAGGCTTCTCAGGGATAAAGGGAGAGCCTGCTCTCCGTTCGTGCGTCAGCCCTGTTTGTGGGCAATGGAAAATGAAACAGATGGAGGTGCAAGAAAATGGCAGAAATGCAGAATCCCAATACAGATGGGGACTCCACCGTACTCTGCGGTGCGAATTCGTATGTGGAAAAATATTATCTGAATGAGCAGTTTTCGGGGCTGCCGGAGTCAATTAAGCAGGAATTGCAGATCATGTGTGTTATGTACACAGAGGACATCGGCGGTATTATTTTGCTGGAGTTTATGCCGGATGGCAGACTGCAGTTTAAGGTTGAGGCGGAGGAGAATGATTACCTCTTTGACGAGATCGGAAGCGCGCTTAAAATCAAGCAGTATCAGGCGGAGAAGCGTGAGCTGCTGGAATCGCTGGAGCTGTATTATAAGGTGAAGGTGCTGGGAATCCCGGCGGACGAACTGTTAGACGACGAGCAGATGGAACGGTATCAGGAAGATTAGAAATAAAATGAAGATTGGAAACGTAGAATTAAAAAATGCAATCGCCCTTGCGCCGATGGCAGGTGTGACGGATCTGCCGTTCCGTCTGCTCTGTAAGGAGCAGGGATGTGGTTTGATGTACACGGAGATGGTCAGCGCGAAGGCGCTTCTTTATAAGAACCGCAATACAAAGCCGTTATTAGAGACGCGGCCGGAAGAAGAGCCGGTTGCGGTGCAGCTGTTTGGCTCAGATCCGGAGATCATGAGCGAGATGGCGCTGCAGCTGGAGGAAGGACCGTATGCCATCATCGACGTCAACATGGGTTGTCCGGTGCCAAAGATTGTCAATAACGGCGAAGGTTCGGCACTGATGAAGGATCCGAAGCTGGCAGAGCAGATTTTGACGGCGATGGTAAAGAAACTTCATAAACCGGTTACGGTCAAATTCCGCAAGGGATTTAATGATTCGAATATCAATGCGGTTGAGTTTGCGAAGATGGCAGAGAGCTGCGGCGTGGCGGCGGTAGCCGTGCATGGACGGACGAGAGAGCAGTATTATTCCGGAAAGGCGGACTGGGACATTATCCGTCAGGTCAAAGAGGCGGTTTCAATCCCGGTCTGGGGAAACGGTGATGTATTTACACCGGAAGATGCCAAGAGAATGAAGGAAGAAACCGGCTGCGACGGCATCATGGCGGCGCGCGGCGCGAAAGGAAATCCATGGCTGTTTAAACGGATTCTCCACTATCTGGAAACCGGAGAACTTCTGCCGCCGCCGACTGCGGAGGAAGTAAAGAAGATGATTGTCCGCCATGGGACGCTTCAGACGGAATTTCGCGGCGAGGAGATCGCAATGCGGGAGATGCGTAAGCACGTGGCATGGTATACGGCAGGATTTCCACATTCGTCGGCGCTTCGCAATGATATAAACCAGGTGGAGACGCTGGAGGAGCTGGAACGGCTGGTGGATGAGAGAATTTAAGAGAAGGATGAATGTGTGGAATCAAAACGATGGTTGTGTTACATGGGTGGACGAAATCGGAAGGCACAGAAAAAGCACGAAAATGTAGGATTTTCCCTTGTTTTTAAAGCCATTATGGCACTTTGTGATTCTTGACATTACACTAAGAATCATGTATAATAGTGCGATGCAATTATTAGGGGATTCAATGATGAATCGATAGAAGGAAGGATAGCTGTCATGGCAGAAAAGAAGAACATTTTAACTTACACAGGATTGAAAAAGTATGAAGATGAACTTCATGATCTGAAAGTAAATAAACGCCAGGAGATCGCACAGAAGATCAAAGAGGCGAGAGAGCAGGGCGACCTGTCTGAGAACGCTGAGTATGATGCAGCAAAAGATGAACAGAGAGACATCGAGGCAAGAATCGTAGACCTTGAGAAACTGTTGAAAAACGCAGAGGTTGTTGTTGAGGATGAGATCGATCTGGATAAGATCAGCATCGGATGCCAGGTAAAGGTACTGGACGTCGAAGAGGATGAAGAGATGGAATTTAAGATCGTAGGTTCCACCGAGGCAAACAGCTTAGATGGTAAGATCTCCAACGAGTCTCCGGTTGGTCGTGCCCTGCTTGGCAAGAAAGCTGGCGAGACCGTAGACGTAGAGACACAGGCGGGCGTTATCCAGTACAAGATTCTGGACATCAGAAGAGTATCATAAGTGCGAACAGTAACAGGAATACGAAGGAGTAAGAAAAGATGGCAGATCAGAACAAGAAGAATCAGCAGGAACCGGATATCCATCAGCTGTTAAAGGTTCGTCGTGAGAAGCTGGCAGAACTTCAGAATGCAGGCAAGGATCCGTTCCAGATTACAAAATATAACCAGACCCATCATTCTCTTGAAGTGAAGAAGCTTTATGAAGAGCATGAGGCAGAGATTCTGGCAGGCAGAGCCCCGCTGAATACAGAGGGCATGGATGAGGCTCAGGCAAGAGAAGCACTGAATGCAGATTATAATGAGAGAAGAGCGATCATGGATGCACAGCCGATTCACGTATCCATCGCAGGACGTATGATGTTTAAGCGTGTCATGGGCAAAGCGTCCTTCTGCAATATCCGTGATTTACAGGGAACCATCCAGGTCTATGTGGCAAAAGATGCAATCGGCGAGGAGTCCTATGCAGACTTCAAGAAATCCGATATTGGTGATATCTACGGCGTAGAAGGATTTGCATTCCGTACCAAGACCGGTGAGATCTCCATCCATGCAGAGAAGATGACCCTGCTTTCTAAGAGCCTGCAGATTCTTCCGGAGAAATATCATGGTATTACCGATACGGATATGCGTTATCGCCAGAGATATGTGGATCTGATCATGAACGAAGATGTTAAGAAGACATTTATCAAACGTTCCCTGATCCTCAAAGAGATCCGTAACTTCCTTTCTGGAAGAGACTTTATGGAGGTAGAGACACCGACCCTGGTATCCAATGCCGGCGGTGCTGCTGCACGTCCATTTGAGACCCATTACAATGCACTGAATGAGGATGTTAAGCTCCGTATTTCCCTGGAACTGTATCTGAAGAGACTCATCGTAGGCGGACTTGAGAGAGTTTTCGAGATTGGCCGTGTATACCGCAACGAGGGCGTAGATACCCGTCACAATCCGGAGTTTACCCTGATGGAGTTATACCAGGCATATACCGATTATGAGGGCATGATGGAGCTGACCGAGAGCATGTTCCGTTATCTGGCTGAGAAAGTGTGCGGAAGCACAAAGATTTCCTACAACGGTATTGAGATTGATTTCGGTAAACCATTCGAGCGTCTGACCATGAACGATGCCATCAAGAAATATGCCGGCATTGATTTCGATGCGGTGGAAACCGATGAAGAAGCGAAACAGCTTGCAAAAGAGCATCACATCGAGTTTGAGAATCGTCATACTAAGGGCGATATCATCAACCTTTTCTTCGAGGAGTACTGTGAGAAAGAACTGATCCAGCCGACCTTTATCATGGATCATCCGCTTTCTATCTCCCCGCTAACCAAGAAGAAACCGTCCGATCCGAATAAGGTTGAGCGTTTTGAGCTCTTTATCAATACCTGGGAGATGTGTAACGCATACTCCGAGTTAAACGATCCGATTGATCAGAGAGAGCGTTTTGCACAGCAGGATGCTAATGCGGCAGCAGGCGATGATGAAGCACAGCATACAGATGAAGATTTCCTGAATGCACTGGAGATCGGTATGCCACCGACAGGTGGTATCGGATACGGTATCGACCGTCTGGTTATGCTTCTGACCGACAGCCCGGCTATCCGTGACGTACTGCTGTTCCCGACAATGAAGTCACTGGATGCTGATAAGAAAGCTTCCAAGACTTCCGAAGCAGCTCCGGCAGAGGCTGAAAAACCGGTTGAAAA
>NZ_FR895063.1:0-2338 GCF_000434655.1 Clostridium sp. CAG:43
CTATGTTATTTACTCTATGATTCCATGATTTTATTTTATGATGCCGGTCCGATTTTATTTTTTAGGGATTCATCCCCTGCCGGTCCTGTTCCGTTTCCAGAAAGTTCGGGATCGGAATTCATCTCAATTTGATCGGCTTCGTCTGGTTTTTGTCCTTCCTGCCAGAATCCTAACTTTACGACATATTTGTATAATTCCAGACTGTTTTTTCGGATGTCAGCTCGGACATCTTTGTCACAGCAGGCGGCGAAAAAGCTGCCGAACTGCATCTCTGGCTTATCGTCAAAGTAGGATGGAAGCGGCTGCACCAGTCCACTGCCAGCCAGATATCGCTCGAAATCCGTCAGGGCATGTGAGGTTTCTTCGTCGCTTAGTTCCGACGCAGCGAACTCGCCGAATGCCATCGCAAGTCCCTGCGGTTTAGAAAATTTGATTTTCTTGTAATGCACATCTGTATCATAATTGACAAAATAGATACCCTGCTCTGTTTTCGGTGCTGAGAAGTATGCCTTGTCTGTGTAGTACATCAGCTCCCAGCCTGATTCTGCAAATCGTTTGATCCACTCTCTTGGCACGCCTGCCAGTTCTTTCGTAATCTGTTCTTTTTCACTGTCCGACGGACGCCGTTTTCCCATCAAACGCACATCATGCGTCCGGTCGCGCAGTCCATTTGCATCGTAGTAGTTGAGTTCCACGTACTGATCCGCCGCCATCTGACCATTGTCAAAGAAATAATATTTATGCCCGTTTACCATCCGGTTTCCGCCGCTGAACATAACACATTTGGAATCAAACCAATACCAGGCATTTCCTGCCTGATACCAGCCGGTCGTCAGTGCCCCATCCTCGTTTGCATGATACCACTGATCCGTCTCTTCCTCATAAATCCAGCCAGTCATCATCGCGCCGCTCTCGGCGAAATAATAACGGTTTGTGCCGATTTTCCGGAGTCCCCGCTGCATATAGCTGCTTTTTCCCAGATAATACCAGTGACCATTCGATTTCAGCCAGGACGCTTTCAAAAAGCTGCCATCCGTCAGGCGGTACTGCCAGTCCTCGCCGTCTCCGACCCACTCGCCCTCATACAGATACATTTCTTTATTTTCAAAACCAGCCGCGCCACTTTCTGCCGCCGATGCCTCTGTCTCCGTTATATCATTGGCATTATTTTCGGTGCCGAACCTGTAAACTTGATTTTCTTCCTTGCCCTGCGCCGGGGTGTCCGCAGACGCATCGTTACCTGCCGCCAGCGCTGTCCCACAAACAAACAAGGATACTAAAAAGGATGCTGCCCACATAAATTTTTTCTTCCAATTCATCGTGTGCCTCCCCTTTCTTGTTCATAATTAAGCAAAAAACTGTAAACAGTTGCCACATCTCTTCTTATTTTACCGCACCGCAAATGAAAAGTATAGAAAAAAATTCTTACATCCTTTATAATAATAAAATAAAAGACATTTCATCAAAGACGGCAATATCCAATCTGCCTTTGAAACAATATAAAAATGATTACAAATTCCAATCACTCTTTTTTACAGAGTTATAAAATTAGAAAGGATACCATATATGAAATCAAAACGCATTTTGGCGCTGACAGGTGCTGTTATCCTAATCGCCCTCTACGTCTCTTCCATCATCTTCGCCCTGATGGACAGTCCACTGGCAGAAAATCTGCTGCTGGCATCGCTGTTCTGCACGATCGTTATACCGGCGGTGCTCTATGGGTATGCGGTGGCACTGCGATATTTTAAAAAGAAAAAATAACGTTCAAAAAGCAAACGACTGTCTATTTCTAACACAATACGCAGTCGTTCGCTTCTTTCATTCTTCTATACTGACTGCCTCCGCAGTCTCCTGTCATTTTTTCATCATCCCGCCACTGTAACCGCATTCTCCCGGACATCATTAATCGCTTTCATAAGCGCTGTTCTCGTTCTCACATCAAACAGCTTTAAAAAACTAATTGGCTTATCAAACGGAGGCTTCTGCAAAACAGCCACATTCTCCATATACCCATTCTGCTCCATATGATTAATAATCTTATGAACAAAATTGATCTGCCGTTGGTTCAATGACTGATCGTTAATAAACTCTGAAAATGCCACTGACCGGACGCTGTGGAGAAGTCTTGTCATCCCAGAAATACGTTTCAAATCCATTCGTCGTAAACATCATCGGTCTGCGGCCAAACTTCCGCTCTAAACAGTCCGCATACAGCATAACCTGTTTCCGACCAACATTCGGATCCTTGCTGGTGCGCTTCGCTTCCACCACCGCCATAGGGCTGCCATCCTTTCCAAACAGGACATAATCACAATATCCCGCTTCACAATAAACG
>NZ_FR895063.1:2380-2617 GCF_000434655.1 Clostridium sp. CAG:43
TATAATCAACCGAGAAACGGAAACTCGGCTCATGAATCAGGGACTGCAAATTGTCCTTGTACGGCATTTGCATCGTATTATCCGCAGAATAGACCCATTTTACCGCCAATTCCAATGCCTTTCTGCATCCTACCGCGCACATTGCAGGAGCGGATGCATATACCCGTTCCACTTCCATCACCGCTGGCGCAAATAATGCATATTCTTTTGTATTCTGTGACATACTTCCTCCACTTA
>NZ_FR895064.1:0-4280 GCF_000434655.1 Clostridium sp. CAG:43
TTCTTTTCTTCTGCGCTCATTATATCACATTTTGTATGCCCTTTTCTGTTTTTTATCAATTTACATCCAGATTTTCTTTCCTCCATCCCCATCGCCTGTACACAAAAATTTTCGCCAGAAAATATTACATTTCCGAAAACCAAATCCGTCATTTTTCCGATTTTAAAATTTTTTTATTTTCCCTCTACTCAAATAGACTTTTTTGTAGGATAATAGAACTAATTGTGATTCTTTGCGGTCTGCTGTGCTGCGTTCATTTCACACAAAGAGCATCGACATAAACAACTGCGAATGGCAGTCTGTGCCGGACATGGACTGTGACCTGGCGGCGCAATCATCCATACAAACATATGATTTTCATCCCACCAGATGGAAACCGGCATCTGCCCCCACCGCGATACCGGTATTCTGTGCGGGACGAAACTAAGAACGGAGGATTAGATGAAAATCGGTTTTGACAACAACAAATACCTGAAAATGCAGTCGGAACATATCCGTGAGCGTATCAACCAGTTCGGTGATAAGCTCTACCTCGAATTTGGCGGAAAACTGTTCGATGACTACCACGCATCCCGGGTTCTTCCGGGCTTTGCACCTGACAGCAAGCTGCGGATGCTTCTGCAGTTAGCGGATCAGGCGGAGATCGTCATCGTCATCAGTGCTGCGGATATCGAGAAAAACAAAGTACGTTCCGACCTCGGCATTACTTACGACGTAGACGTACTCCGTCTGATTCAATCCTTTACCGACAAGGGACTCTATGTTGGAAGCGTTGTAATCACCCACTATTCCGGGCAGAACACTGCGGATGTCTTCAAACACAAGCTCGAATCCATGGGCATCAAGGTTTACCGCCACTACACCATCGACGGTTATCCGGGCAATGTTCCGCTGATCGTCAGCGATGAAGGTTATGGTAAAAATGATTACATTGAAACCAAACGTCCACTCGTTGTTGTCACCGCGCCGGGACCGGGAAGCGGAAAAATGGCAACCTGCCTTTCCCAGCTCTACCACGAGAACAAACGCGGCGTCAAGGCTGGATATGCCAAATTTGAGACCTTCCCGATCTGGAATATCCCGTTAAAGCACCCGGTCAACCTTGCATACGAGGCAGCGACCGCTGACTTAAACGATGTCAACATGATCGATCCGTTCCATCTGGAGGCTTATGGTGTAACAACGGTCAACTACAACCGTGACATCGAGATTTTCCCGGTTCTGAGCGCTATTTTCGAGGGAATCTACGGCGAGAACCCGTACAAATCCCCGACTGATATGGGCGTCAACATGGCAGGAAACTGCATCATTGACGACGAAGCCTGCTGCGAGGCATCCCGTCAGGAAATCCTGCGCCGCTACTATCAGGCATTAAACCGCGTTGTCAAAGAGGATGTCGGCAAAGAGGAAGTTTATAAGATCGAACTTCTGATGAAGCAGGCAAAACTGACCACCGATATGCGCAAGGTTGTTCCGGCTGCCCTGAAACGCGCCGAAGAAACCGGTGCTCCGGCTGCTGCCATCGAACTTCCGGACGGAACCATCGCCACCGGAAAGACAACCAACCTGCTCGGCGCTTCCGCTGCCTTGCTTCTGAATGCTGTCAAGGTACTTGGCAATATTCCGCACGATGAGCACCTGATCTCTCCGATCGCGATCGAGCCGATCCAGAAGCTGAAAGTCGAGTACCTCGGAAGCCGCAACCCGCGTCTCCACACCGATGAAGTTCTGATCGCGCTGTCCATGTGCGCCGCTACCAACAAACACGCACAGATCGCCCTGGAACAGCTCGAAAAACTGCGCGGCTGCCAGGTTCACACCTCCGTCATGCTGTCGGAGGTTGATATCAAGACCTTCAAACGTCTCGGCATCGAACTGACCTCCGAGCCGGTATATGAGCACAACCGCCTGTACCAGTAATTGATATAATCCTATATAAATAACGGCTGTATCTCAGCAAAACAGAACTCATAGATTTTTCAATATATGGATTCACATTGCTGAAATACAGCCGTTCTATTTACTGTATAAATATTTCTTTTATGCTATACATCACTTTTATTTCCGGTCGAACGAGCTTCCACCGCGCATCTCATCCTCATTTGGACTCTCTGCTGCTACAGCTTCTGCCGATTCCGGTGTTTCGTCTGCCGGTACTTCATCCGCCGGTTTTTCTTCCAGCTTCTGCTGGTTCTGTGAGTTTTCCGCGTTCGTTTCCTCCGCAGTCTTTACCGGCTGAACCTCATCGCCTGTCTTCGCAGCCTCCGGCATCTCAATCCGGTCCTCGCCTTCCTGTTTCTTTTCCTCCAGCTCCGGGATTCCCTTTACCTCATGGAAAATCTTCATGAACTCTTTACCGGTGATCGTCTCTTTCTCAATCAGGAACGCCGCAATCTTATCAAGCGCCTCGCGGTTTTCACTCAGCAGGCGTTTTGCCTCCTCATAAGAAACCTTCAGAATATGCATGACTTCCTTGTCAATCTCTGCCGCTGTCATATCACTGCAATTCAGGACTGTTCTCCCGTTCAGGTACTGATTTTCCTGGCTTTCCAGTCCCATCAGACCGAACTTCTTGGACATACCGTACTGGGTTACCATCGCACGCGCGATCCGGGTTGCTTTTTCAATATCATTTGACGCACCTGTCGTTACCGTATCAAAAACGATCTCCTCAGCCGCACGTCCGCCTAAAAATCCGACCAGCATCGCGCGGATTTCCTTCTCAGTATTTAAGTACTTCTCTTCCTCCGGCACCTGCATGACATAGCCGAGCGCACCCATGGTACGCGGCACAATCGTGATCTTCTGTACCGGCTCCGAATCCTTCTGCAGGGCGCTGACCAGCGCATGACCAACCTCATGATACGAAACAATCCGGCGCTCTTCCTGGCTCAGGATGCGGTCTTTCTTCTCTTTGCCAACCAGAACCAGCTCAACTGCCTCAAATAAATCCTTCTGGGAAACGGCTTTCCTGCCATTCTTAACGGCTGTGATCGCCGCCTCGTTCATCATATTGGCAAGATCCGCACCTACAGCGCCGGATGTCGCCAGCGCGATCTCCTCGAAATCAACCGTCTCATCCAGTTTTACATCCTTGGAATGTACCTTTAAAATCTGCACACGCCCCTTTAAATCCGGCTTATCCACGATAATCCGGCGGTCAAAACGTCCCGGACGAAGTAGCGCCGGATCCAGAATCTCCGGGCGGTTCGTCGCCGCCATGACGAGAAGACCCTTGGAGGAATCAAATCCATCCATCTCCGAAAGGAGCTGGTTTAACGTCTGCTCACGTTCATCGTTGCCGCCCAGACGCGAATCTCGGCTTTTACCGATCGCATCCACCTCATCGATGAAAATGATACACGGAGCCGACTGCTGCGCCTGCTTGAACAGGTCACGCACACGGGATGCGCCGACGCCGACAAACATTTCCACAAAATCCGAACCGGACAGAGAGAAAAACGGAACCTTCGCCTCTCCAGCTACTGCCTTGGCAAGAAGTGTTTTACCGGTTCCTGGCGGTCCGACTAACAGCGCACCCTTTGGCAGTTTCGCACCAATCTTCGTATATTTTCCCGGGTTATGCAGGAAATCAACAATCTCCGTCAGAGACTCCTTCGCCTCATCCTCACCTGCCACATCCTTGAACGTAACGCCGGTTTCTTTCTGTACATATACTTTGGCATTGCTCTTGCCGACACCCATGATGCCGCCTCCGCCGCCCATGCGCTTCATCATCATATTGAAAATGACGAACATCGCTGCAATCGGAAGCACCCACTCGAGCAGAAGCATGATAATACTGCCTGTCGCGTCCACTTCTGCCTGTTCATAGGTCGTAACACCAGCTTCATCCAGCTTCTTTTCCAAATCCGGATCGTTGATCGGAATCGTGTAGTACTCCATTCCTACCAGATTTCCATATTTTCCCTGGCTGCCGCCATATTTCTTCGAATCTTCCTTCGGCGTGATCTGAATCTTTCCATTGCCAATCACAACCGATTCTACCTCGTGATCCTTAAGCATCTGATTAAACTCGCTGTACGGCATCTTGTGCGTGCGGCTGCCCTGCCAGAGGTTGTGCATCATCGCCACGCAGAGAAGCGTAAACAGCATCGTCATGATCAGCACTGCATAATTCTGACCGCGGGGATTCTTTCCATTTTTATTCTGGTTTCCCTTATTATCCATACACTTTCTCCATTCTGTATCACTGTACATCCGGAATCTGCCACATCCGGTTACTCAAAAGCCCCTCTAAATCTGCCGCATCTGCTTCT
>NZ_FR895065.1:0-3993 GCF_000434655.1 Clostridium sp. CAG:43
GTCGATCATTCTGGCGTCCGCTTCCGCGTCGGCTGGAAAGATCCGCCACCTGCCGAGGGAGGACCAGAAGAGGTATGCGGTGGACTCGGCGGCGGCATTTCTGCGGGATGAGCTGCAGAAGACGGAGAATATAGTCAAGATCAAGGAAGTGATCGTGCATGACAGCCGGGATGACGAGGAAGACGATGAGGATGATTTTTACTGCTACTACGTCGGCAGCCGGAAAAACACGGATAATGAGGCGACGTGGCAAAAATTCTATGGAACGGATTCAGGTTTGTCAAGCGCAGAGAGTGCGAATAGCGCGGTTCTCGATTCACTGATCGTGGATATTTATAGAAATAATGAGTATCGGAAGCTGGCAGACGGGGAGAATGCATCGGAGGAAGAAATAGCGTACAAAGATTTTACTCTGTCAGTGAAGAAAGACGGAACGAGCGGGAACACGATTGACCCGTTAAAGACCAGTGTACGCCTGTGGATGACGGATGATTATAAAATCAAGGCGGTTATCTCAGATACGGTAACGGCGGATGACAAGAAGGAAGAGCGGTGCGAGAAACGGCTGGAGCTGGAAGCAGCACATAGCTCCGAGAGTGAGACGGTCACAGTAGCGGGCGATGACGGAGATTCGGATGACGATGATTCCTACACGATCACGACGACGACCATCATCACGACGATCCGCTGGCAGAACGGAACAATAGAGAAGGAGCTGCTGCAGGATGATAAGTAGAATGGAATGGGCAGCTGGAAGAAAGCTGCGTGCCAATGCGGGAGAGACGCTGACAGAGGTACTGATATCGGTTCTTGTGATTGCACTGGGAATGACGATGTTTCTGAGTGCATTTCTGGCGTCCGGCAGGATGCTGCAGCAGGGCGAAGAGCAGATGGCGGGCTATTATGACAGCCGCAATCAGCTGGAGAACAACCGGACAGCGGAACAGGCGTCGGGCAGATATGTTCTGGAGCTGGAGGCATCTGGAACCGGCGGCATGAAGAAAAGCCTGGCGTCAAATGCCTACCAGACAGGCACACAGACGAATTACCGGACGGGACAGTATCCGATCGTACTGTATGTGAGCCAGGCTGATTCGGATGCAGAAGAGGAAGAGGTAAACTTACAAGATCTGCTTTACAGATACCGATAGAGGAGACAGAGATGGGACAGGAGAGAAGTGAATGCCGCGGATGCAGAAATAGGCATTGCAGGCAGCAGAAACAGACGGCATCCAAGGGTCACTGCAAGCTCTTTTCAGTATGTCAGAAAACACTCCGGTCAAAGAACGGTATGACGCTGACGGAGCTGCTGGCGGCGATTGTGATTCTCGGTATGATCGGCACGGTGCTTGGAGGCGGCGTGATGATGGTAAAAAATGTTTACCAGAGGACGCAGGATCAGGCAGATGCAGAGCAGGCGCTGTCGCTCACGGCGCAGCTGATGACCGATGAATTTGCCAATGCGCTGGAAGTGAAAAATTCTGCTGGGACTTCCGAAACAGGAGAAATGGTAACACCTCTTTTGCGGAGTGGAAACAGCCACCTGTGGCTGCACTTTAGTGCGACAGACTGGTCTGGCACGGGCATTGAAAAATGGTATGGGGATTATACTTACGATGATGCGTATAATAAGATACCTCTGCTGACGCAGGCGGCGATCTCGGATGAATATTATACGGCATTTGACGGCTATACCTATTCGGAGGAGACGGCGTGCTTTACGGTTCAAAATCTGGCGATCTACCGGAAAAAAGATACGATGGGAACTTCCCGGAAAGCGGTGGTAAAGCCGATTAACCTGATCGTGCGTGCGGTCAACCTGGATCAGAAATAAAATTAAAAGAGGAACGAGGACAGATGGAGCAGAAGAGACAGAACAAACAGAAGAGAAGGGCGGCGTTTACGCTGGCGGAATTTTTGACGGTGATTGCGATTGTCGGTATTCTTGCCAGTCTTTCTTTTGTTGCGGTGATTCGTTATCAGAGAAAGCTCCGCCGTCTGGAGATGGATCAGACAGCGAAGGAGATCTTTCTGGCGGCGCAGAATCATCTGACATTGGAAGTCTCCAATGGGACGATTCCGCGTCTGCTCCATATGGAGGCACAGGGGGAATTTTCGGACGATCAAAAGCAGGCAAAGCTGGGAATTTCGGTAGAAAATACAGTGCTGGCGGAGGAGAAAGAGGGAAATATCTACGCGGTTCTCTATGTGCCGGAGAAACAGGCAGAGCAGCCTGAATCGGAACAAGAAGAGTCTGGCGGTGAGGCAGCGCTGGTGTCTGCGAATGTGACCGAGGAGATCCGGCAGCGCCTTCTTCCATTTGGATCGATTGATGAGACTGTCCGTGCAGACGGGAGCTATCTTATTTTCTATGATCCGGAGGCAGGACTGGTCCGCGAGGTGTGGTATTCGGATCATTATCAGTTTGTGCAGACAGATATCGGAAGCGAGGCACTTCTGGAGGCGGCGTCTGATGCCGGAAAACGGGAGCGGTTTACGGGTGCTAACTCCAATTATAAGGATCAGAAGCTGCCGATCGGATATTACGCATCAGGAAATCTGGAAGTTCCGGAACTGCCGGTGGAGAAATTCGAGGCACCGACAGTGAAATTGGTGAATGATGATATTTTATATGCGGAAATCGGGGATCCAAATAAAAATGAACATTCGCTGAGCCTGTTTGTAAAGGGAGAAAAGAGCGGTACAACCGGCTACATCGAGATCAATGCCCCGGAAACCAGCCGTTCGGCGCGTGTGGCGAAGGTGTCCGGAACTTCGGGCGATTCGGATGGAACGTATCAGGTCATTCTGGATGACATAGCGGCGCCAGCCGGCACGGGCGGAAGTACAGGATTCAAATTTATGGATTTCAACCAGCCGGCACAGACGGATATGACATTTCAGCAGGATGAAAGAGGTTTTGCCTCCTTTATTCCGGGCGAAAATATCTTTGTGTACGCGCAGGTTTTCAACAATGAAGCGCTTTCGCAGGTTAAGACAAGCAATACAGATTCAGGCAGCAGCCTTTTTGCATCGATCGGTACGGACCGAAGCGTGGGGATCGGCAGCTTCCGCCATCTGGAAAATCTGGATGAGCGGGTTTCAGGCTGGGATCCGGATCAGCTGTACACGGGAGCGGTGACTACATCCAAAACGGTTACGGCGATGCAGAATAGCGATTTGACCTGGAAAGCGGGAGAAAACACTGCGGACGAGAGCGGTTACTGCGGACATGTGGCGAAGCTGCATACGGCATTTGGCTCGAATTTTTTGAATCAGAATGCGGAAACCATCTCGATTGCCTACCGGGTGACGGATCAAACGAATGCAGATCGGACAAACCCGACGGCACAGACATATACCACGGAGGCGGGAAGCTATCTTCCGCTTAGCCTGCCGTATCCACTGGATTATCAGGGAAATACATACCGGATTGATGGTCTGCAGGTGGGAAAAACGACGGCAAGTTCAATCACAGCAGTAGATGGGACGGGCGGACTGTTTGGAACGGTAACGCAGGATATGAGTGTTAAAAACCTGCTGATCTGCCAGCCGGTGGTCCGGACGAAGGCGAATGCAGGCGCTTTGATCGGCGCGGTGATACCGGGAACGGATTCCCGGGGAACTATAAAGCTGCCAACGGTGGAAATAAAAAAGGTGCAGGTGGAATATCCACAGGTGCAGGCAGAGCAGACCAGCGCTTCTGCCGGTGCGTTGATCGGCACATTTGAGGGCGGCAGTCTGACCGTCCAGGATGCGCTGGCGGAGAATCATTTCCGTGATAAGCTGGGAAGCAGCACAGAAAAAGCAGCCGATCTGAAGCTGGAGGAAGAAAGCAAATACCGGATCCGCGCTTTAAAGGGAACGGCGGGCGGCCTGATCGGCGCGGCAAAGGGAAAAATTTCCCTGACCGACAGCGCAGCGGCGCTCTATGTGGAAGGTATGTACGCCGGCGGTCTGGTCGGAACTGCTGAGAAAGCAGCTGCTGCCGCC
>NZ_FR895065.1:3998-7723 GCF_000434655.1 Clostridium sp. CAG:43
AGAAAGCAGCTGCTGCAGCCGCCGCAAGCGGTTCCACGGTGCAGATTCAGAGCTGTTATGTCGGCGGTCATACAGCAAACAAGAAGTTTGATACCTCCCAAAAACCAGGGAATGGGGCAAACGCCAATACAGCCTTTGAGAATCTTACCGGACGTTATAACGTAGCGGCATATACCGGCGGATTCGCAGGGGGTCTCGCCGCACAGCTTCCGGCAGACAGTCAGATAGCGAATACATATGTGTCGGCGTCGGTGTATTCGCCGACGGCTGAGGAAAAATCGGATGAAACGGAAGGTGGAAGCGGTACGGCGGCGGATGAAACAGAGGATCCGGCGATGAAAGCACCTGCGTTTGTTGCGTTCTATGATTATGCAAGTAGAACGAATGGAATACTTCCATCGGAGACGAGTGGTACGGGGACGAACAAAAAATCAGTTTATCCGGGGTGCTATGTGTGCAGTAAGGTGAATGAGAAGTATGTGCTTGCATATGACGAGGCTCTTGCAAGTTTGTTTGGTGTAAAGGATCCGAATGCAGATAGCAGTGAGGAAGAAAATAAAGATACGGAGGAAAAGCGGAATACATATCCGTATGATCCGGAATTAAAGAAGGGAGAAATACCGATTTATCCGATGCCGACGATCCAGAAAGTAGCGGAAAAACTTGCTGCGCAGGACGCTTCAAAGGGATTTTCGTGGTTTCTGAATAACCATGTCGGGGACTGGGACAAGGGCGAGAACGAAGAGGCGCTGCATACTGGAAACAGGCTGTATATCGATTATGTCTCTCCGTCTCCGCTTGAAGAAAATCAGAGAATACATCTGATATTTTCGATTACCGGCGAATTGAGCGGTAAAACGATGTGGTATGTTCTCCAAGTCAATACTGGTGATTTGCAGGAAAAGACTCTGAGAACGGGATCGAAATTTTGCTTTGTAGATACGGAAGAGAAAGCTGCCAGCTGTGCAGAAAATGAGGCAAATGGCAGTTGGACGAGTTTTGCTGCAGAAAACAGGGTAAATCGTTTTGAAATAGGCATAACGGAAGAGAAAAAGTTGAAATTGCGTTTCTATCTGGATGATTTATCACGTGAGGGTGGAAATTTCTGTAGTCTGGGTACCTGGGGAGGTTATCAGCCGGGCGGTTACATAAATGGAGAAAATGTGATCGTAAAATTGAGCGAGGATGGCTATCCACCGACAGAAAATACAAAGCTCTCATACAAGTTCAACAGCTGCTTTGCCGATGTAATTGAACCCAATGATGATGGAACGGATACCTATACGGTTAAGGTCGCCAATGGACGTCATCTGCAGAATCTGAATTTCTGCGGAGAAGGCTATGGTGGTTTAAAGATCACACGGGTCATCCAGACCGATAATATTCTCTGGCAGGAGGATGATTCGATTACCTCACAGACGGAAGCGTATTGTAAAGAGGTGAAAGATGCATACGGAGAGATGACGATCTACAGTCCGGGAAATTCCAAGTATGAAGGTGGAAGTTTCTGGCCGATTAACAACCCGGATATTATCTCTTATGATGCGGAGGTGGATGAGAAAGAAAAAGCAAAACTGGGTGAATGTTATACGATTGCAGGCTTAAAGATAACTCCTGTTGCCTGGAATGGTGCGGCTTTAATTCAGAAGACGGATCATCTGACGATATCAAACTTGAATCTGAAGGATCCGGACATTTCCTGTCAGGGGCAGAATACAGCAGGGCTGGTGGCACAGGCAGGCACTTCGGCGGACAGCTATCTAACGATTAAAAATATCCATATATATGGAGAAGAATCCCGGATTTCTGGAACGCTGGCAACAGGCGCGGTGGTTGGAAGCACGAATAGTGGCAGTCTGACACTCGACCATGTAGTTGTAGATGCACCGACGCTGCAAATAAGTGGAGGAAAAACTGGGGGCTTGATCGGGGAAGCAAAAGTAAGTGATTTAGTGATGAATCACGTATATGTTTCAGGAAAAAATGCACGGATACAGGGAACCGATGCTAGCGGAGGTCTGGTCGGCTTTGCCGAGAGCTCTGGTCAGATGAAGTTGGAAAACAGCTTCTTCTCTGGGTATGTGGATACAACTGGAACCGCCGGAGGTTTGTATGGATACCTGAAAAACAACCAGAATGGCGGAACTGCCGGGAAAGAATTCAGCATTGAAAACAGTTATGTCGGCGGACGGAACCGCTCTTACGGTTATACGGAAAGTGGTGCGGAAGTGCTGTCAGATAGAAAGAATGTGTCAGGCGGCTGGTGTGCCGGAGGCCTCGTGGGGTGGATGGATGGTCCGATTTCGGTAATACAGAGTTTCAGTGCAGCGGATGCGTGTGGAACGAATACATATAATGCCATCGCAGGCGGTTTATTTGGAAAATATGATTCTGCAAAACTGGTTCTTTCGAACTGCTACACAACAGGAAGTGTGAAAGCGGCTGGAACCTCAATGTTCCTTGGACACTATATTGGTCAGTTGAACAATACCTGGTGGCAGGGCGCACAGCTGGAAGCTGGCAGTCTTTCGGTTCCGGAAGAATGCTGGTATCTGCCGAAGTTAAGCGAAGCAATCATCGGCGTACCTTATGTAGACAGCAACTCTGTAAAGGACAGCTATTTCAGTATTACCAGGACAGGTGCCGCTGACCTGTCGTCCAAAACAGGCGCCAATGGCGTTGATCAGACGATCGCAATAGATGATTCTCTGCAAGGAAAAGCATATCCATATCCAATTTGGACGATCTATGAACCAACAGCTTGGCAGACTGGCACACGCCTGTATGTGGGCGACTGGGATTAGGAAATTAAGAAAAATTAGAAAACGATAGCGCTTGTTTCTATAAAAATGCCGGATGGGCAATCAGCGAAATTCTCCAATTCCCTGATGTAAATGCAGACAAAATATGGTATGATATAAGGTACGAGATTTCGAACCGACGGAACTGTGGGAAGACGAAGCAGTTACCGGGACAGGATAATGAAACGGCAGGTGATAGGAATGAAAGAGAGAATTAACCGGCTGGCGAAGGGAATCATCGATTCGGAACAGCCGAAGATGACCTGGTCGCCTGAAAAGATAGATGAGACGCTGCGGATGAATACCCTGATGCAGAGAAATTTATGGATCGGGAGCGAAAATGGATTAAGTGTGAAGGGATTTGTGTATTCCTCGAACCTGCGGGTGCGGATTCCAGGGGATAACAATTCGTTTG
Organism: Clostridium sp. CAG:43; assembly: GCF_000434655.1. Taxonomy (NCBI): domain Bacteria; kingdom Bacillati; phylum Bacillota; class Clostridia; order Eubacteriales; family Clostridiaceae; genus Clostridium; species Clostridium sp. CAG:43. The sequence goes on from NZ_FR895065.1 coordinate 7,215, forward strand.
GCGGACTCAGGTGCCGGATCGTATATGAAGTGGACACTTCGTTCCTGACGGCAGGCGACACGATCACGGGTTCTTTTTATCTGGTGACAAACTGCGGGGAAGAGGAGATTCCGTATGAGTTTCACGTCGAGGTGGCAGACGCCGGGAAGACTTTAGGTGATCTGAAAACGGCGGAAGATTTTCTGCGCGTCGCGGAAAATGATATGGAGACGGCGCTCCGGCTTTTGGAGTACCCGGATTTTGTGGAAGTGCCGTTTATGCAGGATCTGCATGTGCGGGCACTCTATGACGGCCTGAAGGGGCACGGCAGCCGGGCAAATTTTATGGAAGAATTTCTGGTTGGACTGGGCGTGAAAAAGCCGGTCGGTCTGACGATTCCGGGCAGGGCGCGCGTATATGCCGAGCTGGCTGAGAATGCCGAGGACACGATCGAGATCCGGATGGATAACTGGGGCAGTGTGTACCTGGAGGTGACGGCAGACGGCGAGTTCCTCCATCTGCCGAAGAAG
>NZ_FR895066.1:0-111 GCF_000434655.1 Clostridium sp. CAG:43
CGACCACACTGGAAATCTACTTCCCGATCTTTGATATGATCGCGCGGCACATCGGAAATGTACAGGTGGAGACGGGACTCGACCATTGGCCGAACATCTACTGCGGCGTGG
>NZ_FR895066.1:239-21132 GCF_000434655.1 Clostridium sp. CAG:43
TCGTTCAATGTGCTGAATTTTATCTGGCATGGCTTCCATTACCCGAACAGCCTGCCGTGCCGCCAGTCGTTTATCTATATCGCGCTGGTGCTGACGATGTGTTTCCGGGCGTATCTATATCTGGATGAAATATCCAAACGGCAGTTTGCCGGGGTAACGTCCGCCGCGATTGGCTACGTGATTCTGGCAGAAAAGCTGGTGACGGACGATGCGTTTGAGCCAGTTGTCTGGTATGTGGCAGTGGTGCTTCTGCTGCTGTATCTGGGCGTCTTTTATTTCTATCAAAATAAAGAACATTTCGCGTTCACGGCGGCGCTTCTGGCGATGGCGCTGGTAAGTGTGGAGGCGCTTGCCAATATGGCGGCAACGAGTATTCCGACGACGAGCCGGACTGATTATGTGGCAGACAATCAGGATGTTGCAGCGGTGACAGAGCCGCTCAAAAAGACGGAATTTTACCGGATTGATAAAACGAATGCGCGCACGAAAAATGATGGCTCGTGGATGCATTTTCCATCCGTATCTCTGTTTTCATCGGTGGCAAATGCCGGGGTGACGGATTTCTTCAAACAGATGGGCTGCGAAGGTTCGACGAACGCATACAGCATCGTGGGAAGTACGCCGCTGGTGGATTCGTTATTTTCAATCAAATATGCACTCTATGAGGGCAAGCAGGACAATCCGCGCCTGTCGCTCTATGCATTTTCAGGTGACACGTACCTCTATGAGAATCCGTGGACGCTGCCGCTCGGCTTTATCCTTCCGGACATAGTGGAAACGGGCTGGAAGCGCGATCTTTCTTCGCCGGCGGATGTCCAGAACGATTTATCGGATGTGCTGGGCGTGCCGGAGTGCCTGATTTTCACGGACGGGGAGGAGCAGGGGAATCGTTTTTCCTTTACAGCACCGGAAGATGGGGAGTATTATATAAGTGTCGCAAACCGTCAGATTGATTCGGTTAAACTGGATGTCGGCGGGGAGGACCGCAGCATTGATACGTTGAAACGCGGGTATCTGGTGGAAACCGGATATGTGAAGGCAGGCACATTGATTCTGCTGGAGAGCAATGACAGTGCCGGAAGCATGGACGCGAGTGCGTACCGCTTTGACGAAGCCGGGCTGCGTGCGCTCTATGAGCGCCTCAACCAGCATCCATTTGAACTGGAAACATTGGGCGAGGAGGCGATGAAGGGCACGATCGACGCGGGCGAGGGCGGAACGCTGTTCCTCACGATCCCGTATGACGAGGGCTGGACGGTCACGGTGGATGGAAAAGAAGCTATCACGCGTCCGGTCTGGAAGGCATTTACCGGCGTGGAACTGAAGGCGGGAACCCATACGGTGGAACTCAGATATTATCCGCAGGGACTGCATGAGGGACTGCTGATCAGCGGAGGTGCGCTATTTGTGCTGGCGGTGATTGTGGCTTCTATGTATATAAGGAAGAAGAAGCAGGGGAAAACTTCTGCAAAAATGAGAAGAACGGTGGAAAAAGAGCCGGATGGCGATTTGAAACTGAGAAATTGAGATACAAAATTTATAGAAAAGAGGTTAAAATCATGAAAAAGCTGGAAGAATATGTAAGAAGCATTCCGGACTTCCCGGAGCCGGGGATCATTTTCCGCGATATTACTACGATTTTACAGGATGCAGACGGACTGCAGCTTGCGATCGACGGAATCCAGAAATCCTTAGAGGGCGTGGATTATGATATCGTGGTTGGTCCGGAGTCCCGCGGGTTTATTTTCGGCGTGCCGGTTGCATATGCGATGCACAAGGGATTCGTGCCGATCCGCAAGAAAGGCAAACTGCCGTGCAAGACGGTATCTGTAAGCTACGATCTGGAGTATGGCAGCGCGGTTCTGGAGATGCATGAGGATGCCATTAAACCGGGACAGAAGGTAGTTATCGTTGACGACCTGATCGCAACCGGCGGAACGACCGAGGCGATTGTCAAGCTCATCGAGAAGATGGGCGGCGAGGTTGTAAAAATCTGCTGCGTGATGGAGCTGGCAGGCTTAAAGGGACGCGAAAAACTGAACGGATATGCGGTGGATGCCCTAATTACCTATGAGGGGAAATAGATAACAGTTCACGGGTAGGCACTTTTGGAATCGAAAGTGTCGTAAGAAAACGTGGTGGCAGCAGGAATTTGCCGTATTTAAATGCGAAGCCACGGCAAATTCCGTTACTGGGCACGTATGCGTGAACAGTAACAAAATAGTTTGCCGTTGCATTTTTTGTCAAATATTCGTATAATAGGGGTATTCTATATAATATTTTATTTCATTTGCGTGAACCGCTTTCCGGATTCCGAACGGCAGGCGTTTCAGTTATCTACGGAAGGGTCAGGAGGCATATATGGGAAATTTGGATAAAATAAAAAAGCTGGATCAGGAAATTGAAGCGCCGGCGGATTTTACGAGTCCGGAGGTACTGTATAATGAGTTGATTGCCGCCATTCGCAAGTACCATCCGTCGGATGACATCAGCATGATTGAGAAAGCGTACCAGATCGCGTATGACGCACACAAGGACCAGAGGCGTAAATCAGGTGAACCGTATATCATCCATCCGCTCTGTGTTGCGATCATTCTGGCGGATCTGGAGCTGGATAAAGAGACTCTGGTGGCAGGTATCCTGCACGATGTTGTGGAAGATACGGTCATGACAGAGGAGGAGATCACGGCGATCTTTGGCGAGGAGGTAGCACTTTTAGTAGACGGCGTTACCAAGCTGACCCAGATCTCGTGGACGATCGATAAAGTAGAGATTCAGGCGGAAAACCTGCGTAAGATGTTCTTAGCGATGGCGAAGGACATCCGGGTTATCCTGATTAAGCTGGCAGACCGTCTGCACAATATGCGGACGCTTCAATATATGAAGCCGGAAAAACAGAAAGAAAAGGCGCGTGAAACGATGGATATCTACGCGCCTATTGCTGATCGTCTCGGTATTTCCAAGATCAAGACCGAGCTGGATGATTTGTCTCTCAAATATCTCCAGCCGGAGGTTTACAAAGAATTGTCCGAAAAACTGGCGCTCCGTAAGGACACCAGGGAGGCGTTTATCCATAAGATTATGGATGAAGTCAAGAAACATATGGACGATGCGGGCATCGAAGCCAAGGTAGACGGTCGTGTGAAACATTTCTTCAGCATCTATAAAAAGATGGTAAATCAGGACAAGACGCTGGATCAGATCTATGATATTTTTGCGGTCCGGATTATCGTGGAGAGCGTGAAGGACTGTTATGCGGCGCTCGGTGTCATCCATGAGATGTACAAACCGATTCCGGGACGTTTTAAAGATTATATTGCCATGCCGAAACCGAATATGTACCAGTCGCTGCATACGACTCTGATTGGCAGCAGCGGACAGCCGTTTGAGATTCAGATCCGCACCTATGAGATGCACCGTACCGCTGAGTATGGTATCGCGGCACACTGGAAATATAAGGAGAGCGGCAGCAGCAAGGCGGCGATCGACAGCGCCGAGGCAAAGCTTTCCTGGCTGCGTGAGATCCTGGAATGGCAGCGGGATATGTCCGATAATAAAGAGTTCTTAAGTCTCTTAAAGAGTGATCTGGACCTCTTTACGGATGATGTATACTGCTTTACCCCGACGGGCGATGTCAAGAACCTGCCGAGCGGTTCCACCCCGATCGATTTTGCGTATTCGATCCACAGTGCGGTCGGCAACAAGATGGTTGGTGCCCGTGTCAACGGAAAACTGGTCAACATCGATTATGTCATTAAAAATGGTGACCGTGTCGAGATTATTACCTCCCAGAATTCCAAGGGACCGAGCCGCGACTGGCTGAAACTGGTTAAGAGCACACAGGCGAAGAATAAGATCAACCAGTGGTTCAAGAGCGAGCTGAAAGAGGACAATATCTTGCGCGGCCGTGCGCTTCTGGATAAATATTGTAAGGCGAAGGACATCAATTATTCAGAGTTAAATAAACCGGAATATATGGAAAAGGTCATGAAGCGCTATGCGTACCGTGACTGGGATTCCGTTCTGGCATCGATCGGACATGGCGCCCTCAAAGAGGGACAGGTCATCAACAAGATGCTGGATGAGCGCAACAAGAAGTTAAAGAAGGAAGTAACCGACACGACGATCCTCGATAACATGGCGTCGGATGGAAACAAGGTTCCGGTGATCGCAGCCGGGAAGTCGAAGAGCGGTATCGTTGTCAAGGGAATCCACGATCTGGCGGTTCGTTTTTCGAAGTGCTGCAGCCCGGTTCCGGGCGATGAGATCGTCGGATTTGTCACAAGGGGACGCGGTATCTCGATCCACCGGACGGACTGCATCAATGTGATGAATCTGCCGCAGGAAGAGCGTGAGCGCCTGATTGAAGCCGAGTGGCAGCAGCCGGAAGCACAGACGGGCACGGAAAAATACTCCACCGAAATCAAGATCTATGCGAACAACCGCATCGGCATGTTTGTGGATATTTCCAAGGTATTTACCGAGCGCCAGATCGACATTACCTCGATGAATGTGCGTACAAGCAAGCAGGGCAAGGCGACGATCGTCATGACGTTCGATATCCACGGAATTGAGGAATTAAATAAATTATCTGATAAACTCAGACAGATTGAAGGAGTATTAGATATAGAGAGAACTGCCGGATAAGCGGTTCTCTCTATATTTCACAGGTACTTACACCCTGTGAAAGTTTCACATATTATTAGGAGGAAAAGATGGAGATAAAACGGCTGATCGTGGGAATGGTCCAGACGAACTGTTATATTGCGGTGCATCCGGAGACGAAGGAAGCTGTGATTGTCGATCCGGGCGATGAGGCGGCGCGGATCGAGGATGCACTGGCGCAGACCGGAGCGAAGGCCAAGGCGATTCTGCTGACTCATGGACATTTTGACCATGTGACGGCGATGGAAGAGCTGAGACGGGATCTGGGCGTGCCGGTTTATGCCTGTGAGCAGGAGCAGGCGGTCTTGGCGGATCCGGATAAGAACCTGTCCGTCCAGTTTCAGGGCGGCGGTCTGCATCTGAAAGCGGATATGCTTTTGAAGGATGGAGAGACGTTCGAGGCAGCGGGCTACACGTTCCAGATGCTTCATACACCGGGGCATACGGAAGGTTCCTGTTGTTATTATGTAAAATCAGAGAAGGTGCTGTTTTCGGGAGATACCTTATTTGAAGGTTCTTACGGACGCATCGATTTCCCGACTGGAAGCGGACGTCAGATGATTCATTCGGTGGCAGATATCCTTCTGAACCTGCCGGATGATACGAATGTATATCCGGGACACATGGGATATACGACGATCGCCGACGAAAAACAGTACAATCCGCTGGCGGGATACAGGGGGCGCGAAGCATGATAGCGATTTTGTTAAATGACGCGTCCTTTGAACAGGATATCCGTGAGCTCCTGATGGCATTTTATCCGGGCGAGACATTTACGCACAAGGAAGAGGAAGCCGGGGAGGCGGAGCTGATTGTGCGGGGAGTCCGGGACGGAAACTCGTTTTCCCTGGATGTGACGCCGGTGAAGAAAGAAGCCGTTCACTTTGCTTTGATTTATCCGGATTTTTCCAACCGTTTTGAGACGAAAAATGAGATCAAACAGACGTTATACCGTCTTTTGAGTGCCCAGACCGGCAGAGAGCTTCCGTGGGGGACGCTTACCGGCATCCGTCCGACGAAGATTGCGCTCACGAAGCTGTATGATGGATGGACGGACGAGCAGATCGAGACCTATATGCGCGAGACGTATTTCACCAGCAAGGAAAAGATCGATCTGAGCATCGACGTGGCGGAGCGCGAGAGACGCCTGCTGTCCACGATCGATTATGAGAATGGGTACAGCCTGTATGTGGGAATCCCGTTCTGTCCGACGACCTGCCTGTACTGTTCGTTTACGTCGTTTCCGATTGTGAAATGGGAAAAACGGATGGACCTCTACAAAGAGGCGCTTTTTAAGGAAATGGAATATGTGGCGGAGCAGATGAAGGATCGCCCGCTTTCGACCATCTATTTTGGAGGCGGCACACCGACCTCGTTAAATCCGCAGGATCTGGATGAGATCCTGACAAAGGTGGAAGAATTATTCCCGGTGGAACAGGCAGTTGAATTTACCGTTGAGTCGGGACGTCCGGACAGCATCACGCGCGAAAAGCTGCAGGTGCTCCGGAATCACGGCATTTCCCGTATTTCCATCAATCCGCAGACGATGAAGCAGGCGACGCTTGACCTCATCGGACGCCGTCATACGGTGGAGGATGTGAAGGAAAAATTCCTGCTGGCGCGGGAGCTGGGATTTGACAATATCAATATGGACCTGATCGTGGGTCTGCCGGAGGAGACGATCGACGATGTTCGCCAGACAATGGAGGAGATCAAGGCACTCAGACCGGACAGCGTGACGGTGCATTCGCTGGCGATCAAGCGCGCGGCGCGCCTGAATATCTATAAGGAGCGCTACGGAAATCTGAAGATTGTCAATACACAGGAGATGATTGACCTGACCGCGCAGTATGCCGAGGAGATGGGACTGAAACCGTACTATCTCTACCGCCAGAAAAATATGGCGGGCAATTTTGAAAATGTCGGTTATGCGGTTCCGGGCAAGGAATGTCTCTATAATATATTGATTATGGAGGAAAAACAGACGATCGCCGCCTGCGGTGCGGGAACGACCACCAAGGTTTATTTCCCGGCAGAAAACCGGATTGAGAGGGCGGAGAACGTCAAGGAAGTTGAGCAGTATATCGACCGGATCGATGAGATGATCGGGCGGAAAGAGAAGCTGCTTGGACGAAGAGAGTAAAAACGAAAAATTCACAGATACAGGGTGTCAGATGCAGAAAAACACTTTGTAACAGAGAAACATAAAAATCCAGTTTCCAGCATGGAAAAGTGAAGTTTTCTTTGCGCGGGAAATATGGTCGCAGAAAGACATAGAAGGAGTTTGACACATGGCTTTAAAGAAAAAACCAGTTACAGGCATGAAGGATATTCTTCCGGGCGAGATGGAGATCCGGGATTATGTGCTGAATATCATCAAAGATACCTACCGCGGATACGGCTTCTCGGCGATCGAGACTCCGTGCGTGGAGCACATTGAGAACCTGACCAGCAAGCAGGGCGGCGACAATGAGAAGCTGATCTTCAAGATTTTAAAGAGAGGCGAGAAGCTGAACGTCGAGGCAGCACAGACAGAGGCAGATGTTGTAGACGGTGGTCTCCGCTATGACTTAACTCTGCCGCTCAGCCGTTATTATGCAAACAATTCTGCTAATTTATCAGCACCGTTCAAGGCGCTGCAGGTCGGAAGCGTATGGCGTGCCGATCGTCCGCAGAAGGGACGTTTCCGTCAGTTTGTACAGTGTGATATCGATATTTTAGGTGATGCGACAAACCTGGCTGAGATCGAGGAGATTCTGGCGCTTACCAAGGCGCTGAAGCGCATCTGCCCGGACAAGGCATACACTGTCCGCGTCAATGACCGTGCGATCTTAAAGGGCATGGCAGATTACAGCGGATTCCCGGAAAATGAGACCGATAAGGTATTTATCATTCTCGATAAGATGGATAAGATCGGTCTGGAGGGTGTCCGCGAAGAGCTGCTTGCAGAAGGTTATGCGCCAGAGGCGGTTGAGAAATACACCGGACTTCTGGCAGAGATTCAGAACGATGCGGCAGGCGTCCGCGCGCTGGGCGAGAAGCTCTCCGGCGTGATGGATCCGGCAAAGGCAGAGAATCTGGCAACGATCATGGAGACAGTTAAAGCGGTTGCAGACATCGAATTCGGTCTTGAATTTGATCCGACGCTGGTGCGCGGCATGGGCTACTATACCGGAACGATTTTTGAGGTTTCCATGGAAGGCTTCGGCGGCTCGGTTGCAGGCGGCGGACGTTACGACAAGCTGATCGGCAAATTTACCGGCGTCGATACACCGGCGTGCGGATTCTCCATCGGTTTTGAGCGTATCATCACGATCCTGATGGATTCCGGTTTCAAAGTACCGGAGGCAGCCGGCAAGAAAGCATTCCTGTATGAGAAAGGTTTAAGCGGCGAGCAGTTCCGTGCCGTTTTAAAGAAAGCACAGGAAGAGCGCGCTAACGGCACCCGCGTGGCAGTCGCACAGATGAACAAGAACAAGAAATTCCAGAAGGAGCAGCTGGCGAAGGACGGCTACGAGGAGATCGTGGAATTTTACAAAGACAGTTTGAAGTGATTCAGTTTTTGAATTTTTCAGATAAAACTATAATAAACGGAGGAAATACTATCATGGCAGAATCTATGGCAGGACTGAAACGTTCCCATCGCTGTACCGAGCTGGGAACTGCCAATATCGGTGAAAAAGTAACCGTTATGGGCTGGGTTCAGAAGAGCAGAAATAAAGGCGGCATTATTTTCGTGGATCTGCGGGATCGTTCTGGTATCCTGCAGCTGATCTTCGAGGAAGCTGACTGCGGTGCTGAGAGCTTTGCAAAGGCAGAAAAGCTGAGAAGTGAGTTCGTTATCGCCGTAACCGGACGCGTAGAGGCACGTTCCGGTGCAGTAAATGAAAACTTAAAGACAGGTGCGATTGAGATCCGCGCGGATTACCTCCGCATTCTGGCAGAGTCTGAGACACCGCCGTTCCCGATCGAGGAGAACTCCAAAACCAAAGAGGATCTTCGCCTGAAATACCGTTACCTGGATCTGAGACGTCCGGATATCCAGAGAAACCTGATGACAAGAAGCCGCGTGGCTATCCTGACCCGTGCATTCTTAGCAGAGGAAGGCTTCCTTGAGATTGAGACTCCGACTCTGATTAAAAGTACTCCGGAGGGCGCGAGAGACTACCTGGTACCGAGCCGTGTACATCCGGGCAGCTTCTATGCACTGCCGCAGTCTCCGCAGCTGTTAAAACAGCTTCTGATGTGTTCTGGATATGACCGCTACTTCCAGCTGGCACGCTGCTATCGTGACGAGGACTTAAGAGCCGATCGTCAGCCTGAGTTTACCCAGATCGATATGGAGCTTTCCTTCGTTGACGTTGAGGACGTCCTGGATGTCAATGAGCGTCTGTTAAAGAAGCTCTTCAAGGAGATCTGCAATTACGATCTGCAGCTTCCGATCCAGCGTATGACCTGGCGCGAGGCAATGGATCGTTTCGGTTCCGATAAGCCGGATCTGCGTTTCGGCATGGAGCTGAAAAACGTATCGGATGTAGTAAAAGACTGCGAGTTCGTTGTATTTAAGAGTGCACTGGAAAATGGCGGCTCTGTCCGCGGTATCAACGCAGAAGGACAGGGCGCTATGCCGAGAAAGAAGATCGATGCGCTGGTTGAATACGCAAAAGGCTTTGGTGCAAAAGGTCTTGCATATCTGGCAATCCATGAGGACGGTACCTACAAGTGCTCCTTCTCCAAGTTCATGAAGCCGGAAGAGCTGGATGCACTGGTGGCTGCTATGGGCGGTAAGCCGGGCGATCTGCTTCTGTTCGCAGCTGACAAGGATAAAGTTGTATTTGATGTACTTGGAAACTTACGTCTGGAGATCGCTAGACAGCTTGACCTCTTAAAGAAGGATGATTTCAAGTTCCTGTGGGTAACCGAGTTCCCGCTGCTTGAATATTCAGAGGAAGAGGATCGCTACGTAGCTATGCACCATCCATTTACCATGCCGATGGAAGAGGATCTTCCGCTGATCGATACCGATCCGGGCAAGGTACGTGCAAAAGCATACGATATCGTCCTGAACGGTACCGAGATGGGCGGCGGTTCTGTCCGTATCCATCAGGCAGACATCCAGGAGAAGATGTTTGAGGTTCTTGGATTCACGAAGGAGAAAGCACAGGAGCAGTTCGGCTTCCTGTTAGACGCATTCAAATACGGAGTACCGCCGCACGCTGGTCTGGCTTACGGTATGGATCGTATGGTTATGCTGATGGTCGGCGCAGACAGCATTCGTGACGTTATCGCATTCCCGAAGGTAAAAGATGCTTCCTGCCTGATGATGGAAGCACCGTCTCAGGTTGATCCGAAACAGCTGCAGGATCTTTCGATTGGCGTGGTTGAGAGCGAAGAGGCGGAGAAAACTGAAGAATAAAATATAAGATATGGAACAGCCTGAGAAGACTGTGAAATAGAAGCAGACAGGGCTGGATGAGAAATGCAGGGAAATACTGGATTTCGTCGGACGGTCCTGTTTTGCGTGTGAGATGAAAAAGTTCCATTTGTCCTTGGCAACTGAATATATAAATTGCTTGCATTGGGGAGCCCAGGAGGATGGAAAAGGACTCTCTTTTCTATATGTGGTAGAAACTATGAATCTTTTGTGAACCTATGGAATCTCCCACCCGAATCTGCTAAAATACAGACAGATTGAGAATGTAATCAGGATATGACAGCGTGGAAAGAGGTTCTGTCATACACGGCAGAGTAAAATAAATGAGGTGAAGATTTTATGGATAAGATTAAAATACTGGTCGTGGACGATGAGGCGAGGATGCGGAAGCTGGTGAAGGACTTCCTTTCGATTAAAGGGTATCAGGTGCTGGAAGCCGGGGACGGCGAGGAGGCGGTGGATCTGTTTTTCCAGCAGAAGGACATTGCGCTGATTCTTCTGGATGTGATGATGCCGAAGATGGACGGCTGGGAGGTTGTGAAGACGATCCGCAAGTATTCGCAGGTGCCGATCATCATGCTGACGGCGAGAGGCGAGGAGAGCGACGAGCTGCAGGGCTTTAATCTGGGCGTGGATGAGTATATTTCCAAACCGTTCAGTCCGAAAATCCTGGTCGCACGTGTGGAGGCGATCCTGCGTCGCAGCAACGGCGGCAGCCAGGATGTGATCGATGTGGGCGGCATCCACATTGATAAGACGGCACATCAGGTCAGCGTGGATGGAAAACCGGTGGATTTAAGCTACAAGGAATTTGAGCTGATGACGTATTTTGCAGAGAATCAGGGAATTGCGCTTTCGAGAGAAAAAATTCTGAATAATGTATGGAATTATGATTATTTCGGCGATGCGCGGACGATCGATACGCATGTGAAGAAGCTTCGGAGTAAGCTGGGAGAGAAAGGCGAGTACATCAAGACGATCTGGGGCATGGGCTACAAATTTGAGGTAAGCGAATGAAACGTTCGGTCCGATGGAAATTTACAATCATATTTGCCGGGTTGATGACGGTTGCAATCGCGCTTATCTGGTGTATCAATAACTGGTTTCTGTCCGGATATTACCAGAATTATAAGATTCATACGCTGGAAAAGGGATATAGGGCGATTGACGCGATTATCCAGGATGAGGTCCGGAATGGCGAGAGTTCGCTGGAGGACGCACAGGCGGAGCTGAATTCGGGCTGGAAAGAGTACCAGAAATCGAAAGATGGAAGTTCTGATATGGACAGTGCGGATGGCGGTTCGGCTCAGTCTGGTAAAAATGGAACTGGTGATAGGGCTGGCGCTGAGACACAGGATGCGCTGGGGGAATATGCGGAAGGTGACACGGTGGTGCTGGAGGATGACTCGGAGGATGCATCGGCGGATGCACTGGATGGGGAGGAAGCTTCGAGTGGCGGTGTCCGGCTGGCAAATGTGATCCGCGAGCTGCGTGACCGGTCGAATATTTCCCTGCTTTTATATGACAGCGAGAGTGACCAGACACTCGTCTCCTCGGCGCGGGATGTGGAAGTCATGCGTGACCGGGTGCGGCGCTATATCGTCGGTCATGCGGGGGCGAAGCGGGATGTATTGCGGGAATATGACAACTACATGATTCAGAAGACGTTTGACCCGCTCAGCAAGACGTTTTATCTGGAAAGCTGGGGATTTTTCTCGGATAATGCGACCATTTTCATCATGACGATGCCGATGGAGAGCATCCATGAGAGCGCGGCTATCTCAAACCGGTTTCTGATGTTTGTTGGAATCGTGGTAATTCTGGCGGGAAGTATTCTGATTTATTTTATTACCCGGCACATTACGATGCCGATCAAACGGCTGTCGGAGCTGTCGGAAAAGATGTCGAACCTGGATTTTGATGCCCGCTATGAGACAAGCCGCCGCTCGACGGAGGAAATTGATACGCTTGGAAACAGCATGAATGTGCTTTCGGAGCGCCTCAAGACAACGATCGGGGAACTGAAAGAGGCGAATGCACAGCTTAAAAAGGATATTGACGAGAAAGTGCAGATCGATGAGATGCGTAAGGAGTTCATCGCGAATGTGTCGCATGAGTTAAAGACGCCGATCGCGCTGATTCAGGGCTATGCGGAAGGACTCGTCGAGGGCATGGCGGAGGACAAGGAGAACCGCGATTATTACTGCGGCGTTATCATGGACGAGGCTGGGAAAATGAATCGGATGGTGCGCCAGCTTCTGACTTTGACGGCGCTGGAATTTGGCGGAGAACGGCTGTCTGTGGAGCGGTTTGACCTGACGGAGCTGATTGCCAGTGTGATTTCTTCTTCCGGTGTGCTGCTTAAGCAGAATGAGCTGACTGTGGATTTTGACGGGAAGGAACCGGTCTACGTCATGGGCGATGAATTTAAAATAGAGGAAGTCATCACCAATTATCTGACGAACGCGATTCATCATGTGGGCGGCGGGGAGAAGAAGATTCAGATCCGGATTGACCACCGGCGCGATGGAAAAGAGGTCTGCGTGGAAGTGTTTAACACGGGAAATCCGATCCCGGACGAAGCGCTTCCGCACCTCTGGACGAAGTTTTACAAGGTAGATAAGGCGAGAACGCGGGAATATGGCGGCAGCGGCATCGGGCTTTCGATCGTCAAGGCGATCATGGAGATGCACCATAAGGCGTGCGGTGTGAAGAACCATGAGAACGGTGTGGAGTTCTGGTTTACGCTGGACACGGCTGGTGAAAAATAAAATTTTGCCAGAGACAGAATCTTAGAATTATGAAATATGTTTCAGAATCGTGATTTGCATTATATATGAGATGATATAAAAAACACTTGAAAATACAGGGCATTTCGGCAGCCTGGGGCAAAAATATTTTGTCCCAATATGGTTGAAATTCCCTGTATTTTTGCGCTTTTTTGTCGGAAATTAAAATCTTAAATAAATATAAAAGATCCGTCATTTCCTTGACAACGAAAAGAAAAGAAAATATAATAACAATGTAATAAGATTTAATAATTATGTAACATTTAGAACGATAGATAACACCACAGCGATTGGGACTCGATTCTTTTGTTTCAGCAATATCTGCGGGAATCACAAAATCTAATTAAGGAGTTTTGAAGCATGAATTTAAATAGAACAAAGAAACTTTTCAGTATGGTATGCGTGTGCTCAATGCTGACCATTGGCAGCGCGCAGGCAGCTTTTGCGGGGCCGTCTACAGGTTATGAGAGCGACATGGTGGCAACCGTGGCAGCAGACCTTTCGATCTATGCGGATGAGGATGAAAACTCAGAAGTAGTAGCGATGGCTGAAAAGGGCGAGTCCTATGACGTAGTTGGAAAGGCAGATGACAGCTGGATCAAGGTAGCGGCCGGTGAGATGGAAGGCTATTTGAAGGTTCAGAGTAGCGTTATGCTCAGCAAGGCAGAGGAAGCAGCTGCAGTCGCAGATGCATTTGTCGCAGAGCAGAGCAATCTCTCGACCAGAGAGCAGTTAGTCAATTATGCACTGCAGTTTGTAGGTGGACGTTATAAATTTGGCGGCAGCGACCCGCACACAGGGGTTGACTGTTCTGGTTTTACGAAATATGTGATGCAGCACGGTGCCGGTGTGAGCCTGAACCGTTCTTCAACTTCCCAGTCCAAGCAGGGTACAGCAATCAGCGCTGACCAGATGCAGCCGGGCGACCTGATTTTCTACGGAAGCGGAAGAGGTATCAACCATGTAGCGATGTATATCGGCGACGGCAAAGTGGTACATGCTTCAACTGAAAGGACCGGCATCAAGACTTCCCCATGGAACTACCGCACACCGGTTAAGATTGTGAACGTGCTGGGTTAAGAATGAATTTACGAAACATCTGCATGGAACCTTTTCATGAAAAAAGGGTTGGATGCAGATGTTTTTTGATTTCATAGGAAATTGCGTCCGATGAAACAAAAAAATATTACTGGCATAAAAAGTAAGAATTACCCTGCATACTTTCGCAGTAAAATTCCATACTAAGACCTGTAACAAGAAAGTGACGGTTAAGCGGCTGTTCACAGGAAGCCGGAACCGACACGTAGAAAACCTGACAGGGCAGGAATTTAGGAGGAATGACTTATGTCAAGCAAAAACAGTTACAGCAACTATGATAACAGTGCCGAGAAAAACAGCAGCAAAAATGCATCCGAGAACAGCTCTAATTATGGTTCCAACCAGAGCCAGAACCGCATGCAGAACCAGAGCCAGAACCGTTCCAGGAATAGCTCTAAAAACCAGTATCAGGACAAGACAGAGGATGATTACAGCGATTGTGACTGATTAGACAGGTAGATAAGAGAAAAAATAGTGAATGCCGGGAATGCGGAATATCCACCGTTTCCCGGCATTTGTTCGTTTTCTAGCCAATGGAAGAGGCTGCCGCATCTCCTCTGACACCTGTCCGCCGGACAAAGCATATATTAATATTACATAGAGGTAAAAAAGAAATCGGGTTCTGTCAGAAACCGTTTTTGTATAAAATGAGGAGGGATGACGGATGTATCAGACCATACCGGTGCGGTATCTGGACGCGTGGCTGGAGCAAGGGTACACGGGACGGCTGATTGACCTTCGGACGCCGGAAGAATATAATGTGTCTCACCTCTGCGAGGCGGAAAATATTCCGTTTTTATGGCTTCAGGATAACCGGCAGACACTTACAGGTGAACGTCCGCTTCTGTTTTACTGTGCGCGGGGGAGTGAAAGCCTTCTGGTGTGCGGCTGGTATGACCGGATGGGATATGAGGTTTATAATCTGGGCGGCGGTTACCGCTTTTATCAGGGAAAGTATCAGTGCAGCCTGAGATAGACACTTTTGCCGCGGCTTTTCATTGACAGATGCAGACCAGTCAACTAGAATAAAAATGGTAAAGACTGTAATGAAAATAAAAGGGTTCTTTGCATGAAATGATTTGGCAATGAATCCACAGAGAGATAAGAGGAAAAAAGATTGGAACGATATGAACTGATTGCTCCCTGTCATTTTGGACTGGAAGCAGTGTTAAAAAAAGAGGTAGTGGATCTGGGCTATGAGGTTACCGAGGTGGAAAATGGCCGCGTAACCTTTATCGGCGATGCGGAGGCGATCTGCCGTGCGAATATTTTTCTACGGACGGCGGAGCGCGTCCTTTTAAAAGTGGGAAGCTTCAAGGCAGTGACCTTTGACGAGCTGTTTGAGGCGACCCGTGCGATTCCGTGGGAGAAATATCTTCCGAAGGACGGTAAATGCTGGGTTAAAAAGGCGTCGTCTATTTCGAGTAAGCTGTTCAGCCCGTCAGATATCCAGAAAATTATGAAAAAGGCGATTGCCCGTCATATGCAGGAATATTACGATCTGAACCGGATGCCGGAGACGGGCAATGAATATCCGCTGCGCGTCTTTTTCTATAAGGATCAGGTGACAGTCGGTATCGATACGAGCGGCGAGTCGCTGCACAAGCGCGGCTACCGTCAGATGACGAGTAAGGCGCCGATCACGGAAACACTGGCAGCGGCGCTGATTCTTCTGACTCCGTGGAAAGCGGACCGGATTCTGGTCGATCCGTTCTGCGGAAGCGGTACTTTCCCAATCGAGGCGGCGATGATCGCGGCAAATATGGCACCGGGCATGAACCGTTCCTTCCTGTCGGAGAGCTGGACAAACCTGATTCCGAAGAAATGCTGGTACGACGCGATCGATGAAGCGACTGAGATGGTGGATGATACCGTAAAGGTAGACATTCAGGGCTACGATATTGACGGCGAGGTAATCAAGGCGGCGCGGGAAAATGCGGAGAGAGCCGGAGTGGATCACATGATTCATTTCCAGGAGCGCCCGGTGGCGCAGCTGAGCCATCCGAAGAAATATGGCTTTATTATCACAAACCCGCCTTACGGCGAGCGTATCGAGGAGAAAAAGAACCTTCCAGCGCTCTATAAGACGATCGGTGAACGGTTTAAGGCGCTGGATTCCTGGTCGATGTACCTGATTACCGCGTATGAGGACGCAGAGCGCTATATTGGCAGGAAAGCGGACAAGAACCGGAAAATCTACAATGGTATGATGAAGACGTATTATTATCAGTTTATGGGTCCGAAGCCGCCGAGAAGAAAAACGGGGGATCAGGTTGAAGCGTAATGTTTTCTATGGGGCGCTTCTGGTGCTTCTGCTGGGATTTCTGGTACGCGAGAACCGTCTGATTCATATTCCGAAACAGGTGGAAAAGACGGAGGAGAGCGCCGAGTGGCAGCCGGAGTGGTATGAGCAGATGGCCGAGGAGATTAATGACAGCCCGATCACGCTGGAAGTCGATGGAACAATGGTCGATCCGCAGCTTGGAAGCCTCCGAATGTCGCAGGACGGGCAGTTTATGATACCGTATGGGATGCTGCCGGACGCGCTTTCCTGTGCGGCGCTTCTCTACGATGGAAACCGGCTTGTGATGGAGCGCGGCAATACTCATGCGGAGATGACGGTCGGAAGCCCGGAACTTTTGCTTGGGGAGGAGAGCCAGACGATTGCAGCACCCCCAGAGTGGGAAAATGGAATCCTGTATGTGCCGCTTGAGGCGGTGACGGAGGTATTTTCCTATGAAGAAAATTGGGATGCAGAGAACCGGAAAATGGAACTGACCGGGTCAGAGGATCCAGCCACGTTTTTGCCGGAATCCTATGATTACCGGAAGGCTGGCCGGGCACCGGCGGTTAAAAACCAGGGGAGTCTCGGAACGTGCTGGGCGTTTGCATCGGTGATGGCGCTGGAAAGTCGTGTCCGGCCGGAGTGGAATGTCAGCTTTTCGGAGGATCATATGTCCCTCCGGAACAGCTTCCATTTTTCACAGAATGCCGGGGGCGAGTATACGATGTCGATGGCGTATCTGCTGGCGTGGCAGGGGCCGGTGCTGGAAGAAGAGGATCCATACGGCGACGGCTATTCGCCTGACGGTTTAAGCCCTGCTTGTCATGTGCAGGAGATACAGGTGTTGCCGGAGAAGGATTATGAGGCGGTTAAACGGGCGGTTTATCTGTACGGAGGCGTTCAGAGCTCCCTGTATACGGCGATGGTCAGTGACCGCGACGACACGCATTATTACCGGAAAGAGACAGGGGCGTACTGGTATAATGGCGATGAGAAGCCAAATCATGACGTTGTGATCATCGGCTGGGATGACCACTATTCGAGAGATAATTTTAACCAGCCGCCGGAGGGGGATGGCGCGTTTATCTGCGCCAACAGCTGGGGTGGCGAATTTGGGGACGATGGGTATTTTTACGTGTCCTACTATGATACAAATATTGGGATCCACAACATTCTCTATTCTGGAATCGAGTCGGCAGATAATTACGACCACATTTACCAGACAGATCTGTGCGGCTGGGTCGGGCAGCTTGGTTACGGAAAAGAATCGGCATTTTTTGCCAATATTTATACGGCAGAGAAGAAAGAAGAGCTGGAGGCAGTCGGCTTCTATGCAACCGGGGAAAATACATCGTATCAGGTATATACCGTGACGGACGCCGAGGGCAGCTCTCAGTTCGGGCGGCGCAGAAAGGTGGCTTCCGGGGAGGTTGCGAACGCCGGATATTATACGGTTTTGCTGGATAAGACGGTGACGCTGGAGGCAGGCGAACGGTTTGCCGTGATTGTCGAGATCACGACGCCGGGAGCGATTCATCCGGTGGCGATCGAGTACAGTTCGCCGGATAAGGGACTGACGGTCGATTTAAGCGACGGTGAAGGCTATATCAGTTACCGCGGTTCCTCCTGGGAGCGCGTGGAGACGGAGCAAAACTGCAATGTGTGTTTGAAAGCGTATACGAGGAATGTGGATTCCTAGAATTGATTGCTGGCACGGATGTGAAGGTATGGCGGAAGCCGTTTTTGAAGAACGGTGATTCGGAATGTCGGGATATGAAAAGCCATGATGTTTGAGGATAAAGGAGCGAGGAAAAGTGAGCGAGAAAATTATATTTGCGACGGGAAATGCGGGAAAGCTGAAAGAGATCCGTGAGATTTTAAAGGATTTAAACCGTGAGATTGTTACGATGCGCGAGGCTGGATTTGAAGGCGAGATCGAGGAAAATGGAACCACCTTCCGCGAGAATGCAGAGATCAAGGCGAAGGCAGTCTGGGAGAAGACGGGCGGCATTGTGCTGGCAGATGATTCTGGACTGGTGATAGATTATTTAAACGGCGAGCCGGGCGTTTATTCAGCGCGGTATTTAGGGGACACACCGTATGAGGAAAAGAACCGGATTCTGATTGAGCGCGTGAAGGATGCAAAAGGAAAAGAGCGGAGCGCCCGTTTTATGTGCAATATCGCGGCAGTGCTGCCGGATGGCAGAGTGCTTCACACAGAAGCGGCGATGGAGGGCGAGATTGCAAAGAAAGCGGCTGGAAACGGCGGATTTGGATATGATCCGATTCTCTGGCTGCCGGAGTACGGCAAAACGTCAGCAGAGCTCACGATGGAGGAGAAAAACCGTATCAGCCACCGGGGCAAGGCGCTGGAGCGGATGAAGGATGCGCTGAAGGAGGCGCTTGGCGAGTGATGAAAAAGATATTAATTACAAGCGACACCCACCGTCGGGATGGTAATCTGCTGGAAGTCATCCAGAATGAAGCACCGTTTGACATGTTCATTCATCTGGGTGACGCCGAGGGAAGTGAGGACATGATTACGTCGTGGTGTAAGGAGCAGAACCCGGACTGCGAAGTCTATATGGTGCTGGGAAATAATGATTTTTTCTCCCATCTGGACCGCGAGAAGGAGATTTCGATTGGAAAATACCGCGCATTTCTGACCCACGGTCATTTTTATAGCGTATCGGTTGGGACGGAGCGTCTGATCGATGAGGCACAGGATCGCGGCGTGCAGATTGCGATGTTTGGACATACCCACAAGCCGTATCTGGAGCGGCGCGGGGATCTGACTGTGTTGAATCCGGGCAGTCTTTCGTTTCCGCGCCAGGAGGGCAGACGCCCGAGCTACATGCTCATGGATCTGGATGACGAGGGCGAGGCGCATTTTACGACCTGCTATTTGTAGAGGTCTGTTACTGGGCACATATGCGTGTCACTGTTCACGTATACGTGCCCAGTAACTATGCGTGAACAGAAACCGAAAAAGCAAATATCCGCATATTGACGCATTTTCGGTAAATTGTTATAATGAGAGAGATTGTGAAAAAGGTACTTATCAATGATTCAATCGACCCAATAAAGATGCCGGGGACGGAGGTTTCGTTTCCGAGGCAGGAGTATGACATGAAACTGGAAGCTTTAATTCAAAATATGACGGATCAGATCAAAGAGGCGCAGCTAAAACTTGGTTATGCCAGGGAGACGATGCGCCTTTATTATCCGCTTTCTTCCCTGAATGCGATGCTGGAGATGCAGGAGACGGATATCCGGGAGCTGGCGAAGAAGATACGGCATGAGCTGGAGGCGAAGAAGGAGAAAATGGGAGATACCCAGATTCGGATCCACGCCGATCGGATCGTCTTTACGATCCCGCCGGATTTTGTGGAGTATGTCCATGAGCAGGTGCCGGAACCGCCGTTTTTAAAAGAGCTGATCCAGTTGTTTCGGGAAAAGCACGCCTGCACAAAGGAAGAGATTACCGCTGTGTTTGAAAAATTCGGCGCGTATGAGTGCCGGCAGATGCCGGACGGCATGGATTTTGATTATGTCATTTATTTTACAGACAGCAGCATCGATGCATATGATTACTGCATCCGTGAGGAGATGGGGCACACGATTTACCACCGATTTGCACGGGCTGATTTTGAGGCATTGATGACGATTCAATAAAAAGGAGATTAGACGGATGGAAAACGAGACAAAGCAGACAAATACGAATGAACAGGAGCCGGATATCTTCGCACAGAAGTTAAGAGAGGCAGATTCCTTATATGCCATTCTTTCCGGATGTACGAAAGAGCCGTATGTATACTGTGATCCGGAAACAATGGATGATGCCATCCTGCTGTTTACGGACGAAGAGGGCGCAAAGGCAGGCGCACAGAAGCTGGCAGAGCAGCAGATTCCGGTAGGAATCGCGAAGGTAGACAGAAAGAGCCTTCTGCTTTTCTATACCAGCCTTTACACGATGGGTGTCAATGCTATTCAGGTACACGTGGGCGAGGAGCAGAAGATGATTCAGCTGACCGAGTTTGTAAGACGCAAAGACCCGGAGGAGAGCAAGAATGGAAAAGTCTGGGTGGAGAACCCGGAGCTGCACCTGACGATGCTTTACTATATGCAGGATCTGCGCCGTCAGCCAAATCAGGAGATTACGCCGGAATTAAACGATTTACAGGAGGAGATCGGCGCGCACTTCACGAAGGGCCGCTATATCGTGCCGCTTCCAGAGGAAGGAAATGGCATTCCGCTGGTTAAATTAAAGAGCGGAGATATTTTCCAGCCGATCTTTACGGATGTGATCGAGTTCCAGCGTTTCAACCGTGAGAAGAAATTCCGCCCGGTTGTCGTAGATGCGCTCAAGCTGGCTCAGGTACTCCCGGAGGAGGCAAAGGGCATCGTTCTCAATCCGCTGGGCGTTAATATGCCGCTGACTGTACAGAAAGTAAAGAAGCAGCCGGAAGCACCGGTCCAGAAGCCGGTATCCGTAGAGGCACAGATCGACGCAGCTATCCGCGAGGTTCAGGCAGAGGCTGGACGGGAGTAGGAAAGGAAAGAGTATATGTATCAGGCAGCAGACGCAAGATATGATGGAATGACCTACAACCGCTGCGGCAG
>NZ_FR895066.1:21159-22147 GCF_000434655.1 Clostridium sp. CAG:43
CGGACTCAGACTCCCGGCAGTTTCGCTGGGATTCTGGCATAATTTTGGCAGCACCGGCGTCTATGAGACAATGCGGAAGCTGTGTTTTACCGCCTTTGACAATGGTGTCACGCACTTTGACCTTGCCAACAATTATGGACCGGAGCCGGGAAGTGCTGAGGAAAATCTGGGACGGATTGTAAAGGAAAATTTCATGCCATATCGAGACGAGCTGATCATCAGCACGAAAGCCGGATACGAGATGTGGAACGGCCCTTATGGAAACTGGGGCAGCCGCAAATACCTGCTCGCAAGCCTCGATCAGAGCCTTACACGCCTGGGACTTCCGTATGTAGACATTTTCTACCATCACCGACATTTTCTGCCATCACCGGATGGACCCGGAGACGCCGCTTGAGGAGACGATGGGAGCACTCGATCAGGCAGTTAAGAGCGGAAAAGCTCTCTATGCAGGACTTTCCAACTACAATGGACAAAAAATGCAGGAAGCCGCTGCGATCCTGCGCGATCTGAAATGCCCGTTCGTCATCAATCAGAACCGCTACAGCATCTTTGACCGCACGATCGAAAACAACGGCTTAAAAGAAGCCGCTGTCAAAGAAAAGAAAGGTCTGATTGCATTCAGCCCGCTTGCACAGGGAACCTTAACCGACCGTTATCTGTACGGCATCCCAGCCGACAGCCGCGTCATGACCGACGGCAGATTTCTCAAAAAAGACCAGCTCACCGAAGAAAAAATCAGCCAGATCCGCGCCCTCAACGAGATGGCCGGACAGAGAGGCGAAAAACTCTCCCAGATGGCGCTCAAATGGGTCATGAAGGATTCTGTGGTAACCAGCGTCCTCATCGGTGCGTCCAAACCGGAGCAGATATTAGATAATCTGAAAATGTTGGATGGGGCACCGTTGAGCGAGGAAGAGCTGCTTAAAATTGATCAAATTTGTGGAATAAAATAAACAGAAAACGCCCAGCGGCGCAATTATGCGTA